>JAYTGY010000426.1:0-12316 GCA_043733065.1 Ferruginibacter sp. | reverse complement strand
ATATCTTCTTTTACATCGCTTACTTGTAATAAATATTCCCATAATCTTGATGGCAATAAAAATGGATTTCTATTTTGCATTTTTGTTGTTGCCATATCGAAACGGAGTAATTGCATTTTATCTTTCAATGTTATTTCGTTGTACTCTGGCAACCAATTTATGATGGCAGTAAAATCGTAATTTCTTTTTGCTAAAATAATTGCTGCGTATGCAGAGGTTTTTAAAACCGCAGGACCACTCATTCCCCAATGCGTAATAAGCAATGGTCCGCTTTGTTGCATTTTTTCTCCAGCTATCTTTACGATAGCATTTTCTACAGACAAGCCCATTAGTTTTGTAATACTATTATTTGGCATATTAAATGTAAATAAAGATGGCACTGGTTCTTCAACTGTGTGACCAAGTTTTATTAACCATTCGCTCTGCGATAATTTTTGTGCGCCACCAGCTGCTATACAAACATTATCAGTTATTATTTTTTTATCGGTAGATGTAGTAAGTATCCATTGTTCATTTTCTTTTACAATAGATTTTACATCTGTATTCATTTCTATATTCACTTTGTATTTTGAAGCTTCAGCAAGTAAGCAATCAATAATAGTTTGCGAATTATTTGTAGTAGGAAACATTCTTCCATCGGCTTCGGTTTTCAACTTCACTCCTCTTTCTTCAAACCATGCAATGGTATCTGTTGTAAAAAAATGATGGAATGCTTTTTTAAGAAATTTTTCTCCTCGTGGATATTTCTTTATCATATCCGCCATACTAAAACAAGCATGGGTAACATTGCAACGCCCACCACCACTCACTTTAACTTTACTTAAAAGCTTACCAGTTTTTTCTATAATAGTTACTTGCATTTGAGGATGCAATCGTGCTGCATTTACTGCACAAAAAAAACCTGCTGCGCCACCACCGATAACAACAAGTTTTTTATTCATGGCTTTGTAATAATTTTTTAAATGCTTGCTTAGTTGGCAAAACTGTTTGATACTTTGAAGCAAAAATTTGTTTGTAATTTTCTGGTAATGTAATTTCTACTAAAGCATTATTTTTATCCTTACAAAGTATTATCCCTATTGTTGCATTTTCATTTTCGTTTCTTTCATATCTATCATAATAATTTACATACATCTGCATTTGTCCAATATCCTGATGCGTAAGTTTGCCTATTTTTAAATCAATTAGTACAAAGCATTGTAATATTCTATTATAAAAAACCAAATCAATTCTATAATGATCTTCATCAAAAGTAAATCTCACCTGACGCCCTCCAAAAAAGAACCCTTTACCTAATTCTAACATAAACTGTTCTATTTCGTTTATGATAGCAGTTTCTAAATCGGTTTCGGAATAAGTAGCCTTATCTTTTAACCCCAGAAACTCTAATACTAAAGGCTCTTTGATAATATCTTGAGGTTTTGTTATTATTTGCCCTTTTTTTGAAAGTTCCTTTACCTTTTTTTTATCACTACTTAGCAATATCCTTTCGTATAATCCAGTATTAAATTGTCTTTCAAGTTGCTTAACTGTCCATTTGTTTTGTAGAGATTCTATCTCATAAAAATTTCTTTCCTCTTTGTTTTCAATTCTTAATAAAATCAAATAATGTGTCCATGATAAATTAAATATTCTAATTCCATTTTCTACATTAGTTTTTTTAGAAATCCTCATCGCTGATGAGGATTTTTGAATCTCTTTCAAATTCCTCATTACTGCCGGGGAATTTGAATACAATAAATAAAAACTCCTCATCCTTTCCAAATTCTGCACTGAAAATCCTGAACCAAGTTTTGCAGTAAGATCTTTGGATACATCTTTTAAAAGACTCTTCCCATACGCAGCACGTTTCTCTCCTTCTTGTAACTCCTCTATAATTACTTTTCCTATTTCAAAATAAGTATAAACCATAGCTGTGTTTGCTACAGTTGCTACCCTCTGCCGAGCTTCTTCAATTAGTAAAACTATTTTGGAACTTAATTTTTTCATAACTCATGGAAATATATACACAAGATTTAATTTTGTCAACCCTACGTTTTTTAAGCCTTTGCAAATTGCCAATTGCACACTGCCAATTACTAATAACTCCAACTCAAATTCACATTCGCCTTCTCGGCTGCTTCAATATCTTCAAACGAAGTTAAAATATCTGGCCCCGCTTTTGTAATATGTACATCATGTTCAAAATGAGCGGAAGGTTTTCCATCTTTTGTAAGCACGGTCCAACCATCATCCAAATGCAAAACTTCTTTTACACCCATATTTATCATTGGCTCAATGGCAAGTACCATTCCTTCTTTTAATTTTTCTTTGCTACCACGTTTTCCATAATTGGGCACTTGAGGGTCTTCATGTAATTTTCTACCTACACCATGCCCTACCAAATCTCTCACTACACCATAGCCATGTTTTTTTTCTGTATGGTCTTGTATGGCATAAGCTATATCTCCAATTCTATTTCCTTGTCTAGCTTTTTCTATTCCACAATACAACGATTCTTTTGTTACTCTAAGCAATTGTTTTACCTCATCACTTATTTCACCTACAGCATATGTGTATGCACTATCTCCATGAAAACCATTTTTTAAAATACCAATATCAAGCGAAATAATATCGCCATCTTTTAATGGCATATCACTTGGGAATCCATGTACCACAGCATTGTTCATCGATATACAAGTTGCATAAGGAAACCCATGGTAGTTTAAAAAAGAGGGCACACCTCCATTATCCCTAATAAATGCTTCTACCAAAATATTTACTTCCATTGTTGTCATTCCAGGCTTTAATGCAGCAGCTACTACTGCATGGGTTTTACCAACAAGCAAACAACTATGACGCATTATTTCTACTTCCTCTTTTGTTTTGTACTGTATCATTCGAAAAATTAATATTAAAACAAACCCCGACGATTTTTTGCGTCAGGGTTTTTATAAAAAGTTATTATTGTATTTTATTACATGCCTGCTTCTACTGTTTGACGCCCTTGCATTCTACCACTAGTCATCAATCCATCATATTGACGCATCAACAATTGTGTTTCTATTTGTTGCAAAGTATCCAATACAACACCTACCATAATAAGCAATGATGTACCACCGAAGAAATTAGAAAAATTTACTTGCATTTTAAATATCAACTGAAATAATCCAGGAAGAATACCTACAGCTGCTAATAAAATTGCACCAGGCAAAGTTATTCTATCCATTATTGTTCCAATATAATCTGCAGTTTCTTGCCCCGGTTTTACACCTGGTATAAAACCATTGTTTCTTTTTAACTCATCTGCCATTTGCTTCGGGTTAAAAATAAGAGCGGTATATAAAAATGTAAATGCAATTACAGCAACTGTGTAAATAAGCATATACCAAATATTAGTATGGTCATTTAAAAATGCTTTATTGCTTGCTTTACCCAAACCAACTACAAACCCTACAAAGAATAAAATGGCTTGTGCAAAAATAATTGGCATTACACCTGCAGCATTCACTTTCAATGGAAGGAAATTACGAGCGCCACCTAATTGGCTATTACCAACCATTTGCTTAGCATAATTTACAGGAACTTTTCTTGTGCCTTGTACAAGCATAATTAAGCCCATAATTACAGCAATCATGAAAACAATTTCTATAAGCATCAATAACAAACCACCTGCTCCCATTGTAATACGAGAGTTAAATTCTTCTCTAATTGCTTGCGGAAAACGTGCAAGAATACCCACCATGATGATGATAGAAGTACCATTACCCAAACCTTTATCTGTAATTTTTTCACCAAGCCACATTACAAATAATGTACCTACAGTTAAAATTACAACTGTAGAAACCCAGAAGAAACTTGCATAAGCAGGTATCAATGCATCACCTTGGCTTTTTAAAAACCCAATATATGCTGCTGCCTGAAACGCAGTAACACCAACAGTTAGGTAACGAGTCCATTGGTTAATTTTCTTTCTACCACTCTCTCCTTCTTTTTGTACTTTCGCCATTTGAGGCACCAAAATAGTAACCAATTGCATAAAAATTGATGCAGAAATATATGGCATAATACCTAACGCAAAAATTGAAGCCTTCGAAAAAGCCCCTCCTACAAATGCATCTAGTAAACCAAGCATTCCGCCTTTAGAACTGTTGCCAAGAGCCGCTAATTTATTAGGATCAATACCTGGCAATACAATATATGAACCAAGGCGGTAAATAAATAATAAACCCAAAGTGAATATTATTTTGTTACGCAATTCTTCAATGCTCCAAATATTTTTAAGTGTCGTTATAAACTTCTTCACAGAATTAATTTCGTTTTTTAGTTAATTGTTCTAAAGGAAAAAAGACCCAACGTTTTACGTGGGTCGAACAAATATCGGTAAATTATTTAACTATTTCTACAGTACCGCCTGCAGCTTCAACAGCCGCTATGGCTTTTGCACTTGCAGCGCTAACTTTGAAATTGAATTTCCCTTTAATTTCGCCATTACCCAACAACTTTACGTTAGCAGTTTGGCTAATCAATCCGTTGATATATAAATTTGGTAATGTAAATTCTGTAATACCATATTTTTCTGCGTAATGGTCAATTTTACCAATGTTAAGCGCTACATACTCTACACGATTGATGTTTTTGAAACCACGTTTTGGCACACGGCGTTGAATCGGCATTTGACCACCTTCAAAACCAGGTTTGCTTTTGTAACCAGCACGGCTCTGACCACCTTTGTTACCTTTTGTAGATGTACCACCTTTACCACTTGCCTCACCACGACCAATTCTGATAGCTTTGTGAGTAGCGCCTTTTGCAGGTCTTAATGTATGTAAATTCATATTGCTTTTGTTTTTTACTTACGCCTCGAAAGCATTCGGGGCTCGCTTTTAAAAAATATGCAAAAGTGCAAATATTGCAAATGTGCAAAGTTGTATTTTAATTTGCAAATTTGTCCCGAAACTATCGGGATCAAATTTGCTAATTAATTTATGCTTCTTCCACTTTCACCAAATGACTTACTTTCGCAATCATTCCAACGATTTGTGGTGTAGCTTCTTTTTCTACTGTTTTGTGCATTTTTGTTAAACCCAATGCTTCCATTGTTCTTTTTTGGCGTTCCGATCTATCAATCACGCTTTTTACTTGGGTTACTTTTAATTTTTTCATCACTATTGTGTTTTTATCTATATACTCAGTCCCGAAACTTCGGGACTCAATACTATTTTTATTATCCGTTAAAAACTTTTTTCAAAGAAATATTACGAGTTCTAGAAACTGCAATTGGTTCACGCAAAGTTGCTAATGCTTTAAAAGTAGCTTTTACTACATTTGTTGGGTTAGCAGAACCTAAGTTCTTAGCCAAGATATCTGTAATACCTGCAGCTTCTAACACCGCACGCATACTACCTCCAGCAATTACACCCGTACCATGAGCAGCTGGTTTTATTAAAACTTTTGCAGCACCTTCTTTACTCAATTGTTCGTGCGGTATTGTACCATGCATAATTGGAACTTTTATCAAATTCTTTTTTGCATCTTCAATTCCTTTTGTGATAGCTTCTTGTACTTCTTTTGCTTTCCCAAGACCATGCCCTACAACACCTGCACCGTTTCCTACAACTACCAAAGCTGAAAAACTAAATGCACGTCCGCCTTTGGTAGTTTTTACCACACGGTTTATAGATACAACCTTTTCTTTTAACTCAAGGTCGCCGGCTTTCATTTTATTTGCAATTACGTTTGCCATTATTTCGATTTACTATTTTTAAAAATTCAATTTGTACATTAGAATTTCAATCCACCTTCTCTTGCGCCTTCAGCTACTGCTTTTACACGACCATGATAGATATAACCACTGCGATCAAATACTACTTTTTCGATACCTAACTCAACAGCTTTTTTAGCAATAGACTCACCAACCATTTTACTCTTATCTACTTTCGGTGCTTTTTGAGCTGCAATATCTTTTTGTCTAGATGATGCACCTGCAATAGTTGTACCTGTTGCGTCGTCAATCAATTGTGCATAAATATCTGCATTGCTTCTAAAAACAGTAAGGCGTGGAGTAGATGATGTACCATTCACTTTCTTACGAATGCGATAGCGTATCTTTTGTCTAGCCTGTGATTTATTGTTCATCTTATTTTATTTTACATTCCTCGATTCTGCCGAAGAAATTAATTAGTTAATTTGCTATTTAGCTAATTTGCTAATGAAGAACTTCAAGCACTAACTCACATTAGCATATCAGCACATTAGCTTATTAGCACATTTTTTATTTACCAGCCGACTTACCAGCTTTTCTTCTCAAAATTTCACCTACAAATTTCACACCCTTTCCTTTGTAAGGCTCAGGCTTACGTAAGCTTCTTATTTTTGCACAAACTGCACCTAGTAATTGTTTGTCCGAACTTTCTAAAGTAATAATTGGATTTTTACCTTTTTCTTGTAACGTTGTTACTTTTAATTCTTTTGGTATTTCTAATAAAATATTATGAGAATAACCTAAAGACAAATCAAGAATATTTCCTGTGTTTGCAGCTTTATAACCTACACCCACTAATTCCAATTGCTTTGTAAACCCTTCTGTAACGCCTACTACCATGTTATTGATAAGTGAACGATACAAGCCATGCATAGCACGGTGACGAATTTGATCTGTAGGGCGCCTGAATTCAACAGTAGTTCCTTGAATATCTACGATGATATCACGATCTATTGATTGCTTCAATTCTCCTTTTGGACCTTTTACTGTAACCTCATTGTCTTTACTAAGGGTGATAGTAACTCCCGAAGTAATTTCAACAGGCTTTTTTCCTATACGACTCATAATTTCTTATTTGTATGTTTTATAAAACTTTTTTGAAAATGTGTTTCGAATGTGTTCAGCCTGTATAGTTCGGCTTAATTATCATTCTAGTTATTCACCAAAACCGTTTTCAAATTTTGGTTAGCTTATTTTAGTAAATGTTGCAAAGAACTTCTCCGCCTACATTTTGTACTTTAGCTTCTTTATCTGTCATTACACCTTTAGATGTAGAAATGATAGCAACACCCAAACCGTTTTTCACACGCTTAAATTCATCTGGCTTTGCATATGTACGCAAACCTGGACGGCTAATTCTTTCTAAACTTTGTATAGCAGGTAATTTAGTATTAGCGTCGTATTTTAATGCTATTTTAATTACACCTTGCTTCTTATCATCTTCAAATTTGTATTTAAGGATATAACCTTTGTCATACAAAATCTCAGTAATACGCTTTTTCAAATTGCTAGCAGGTATCTCTACGATACGGTGATTAGCCATTTGTGCGTTTCTAATTCTTGTTAAAAAATCTGCTATCGGATCAGTAACCATTGTGCTATTTTGTTAAGTTATTTTAATATTTTTTCAATGCGATATCCAAAGTCCCCCCTCGGGGGATTTAGGGGCCTAGTTTTTTTTACCAGCTTGCCTTTGTTACTCCTGGTATTTTACCATTCAAAGCCATATCTCTAAACATGATACGATTTACACCAAAGTGGCGCATGTATCCACGAGGGCGGCCTGTTAACTGGCAACGATTTCTCAAACGTACCGGTGAAGCATTTTTTGGAAGTAAATCTAAACCAGCGTAGTCACCAGCAGCTTTCAATGCAGCTCTTTTATCTGCATATTTTGCTACAATGCGCTCTCTTTTTCTTTGTCTAGCTTCAATTGATTTTTTTGCCATAATTGTTTTGTTTTATCTTAATACTAAATACTCAGTACTAAATACTATTTTTTCACATTTTTAAACGGCATTCCCATTTCTTTAAGCAACTCAAATGCTTCTTCGTTGGTTTTTGCTGTAGTTACAAATGTTATATCTAAACCAGTAATTTTATTTACTTTATCAATATCAATTTCAGGAAAAATGATTTGCTCAGTAATACCTAAAGTATAGTTACCACGGCCATCAAATGCTTTATCATTAATACCTTTAAAATCTCTTACACGAGGTAAAGAAACAGATACCAATCTATCTAAGAATTCATACATTTTTGTACCACGTAAAGTAACTCTTGCACCAATGGGCATGTTCTTACGCAACTTAAAGTTTGAAATATCTTTCTTAGACATTGTTGCTACTGCTTTTTGACCAGTGATGTTACTCAACTCATCAATAGCAATATCAATTAACTTCTTATCATTTACAGCACCATTCACACCACGATTCAAACAAATCTTGGATAACTTTGGCGCTTGCATTACAGTTTTATAACTGAATTTTTTCATTAAAGCAGGTATAACGTCTTTCTTATACTTATCTGCTAATCTCTGGGTTGTTGCTGTTTTGCTCATTACTTGATTACCTCCCCTGATTTTTTAGTTACACGAACAAGTTTACCTTCTACTCTTGTACGCTTAATTTTTGTTGCTGCTCCTGCTTTTGCATCCCACAACATTACGTTGCTTATTGCAATTGGTGCTTCTACTTTTAAAATACCACCTTTGGTATTTTGTGCAGTAGGCTTAGTGTGCTTGGTTACGATGTTTACACCTTCTACCAATACCCTATTTTTTTCTACGATTATTTCCAACACTTTGCGAGGCTTCTTCAAATCTTTATCATCACCTGTAATTACTACTACATTGTCTCCTTTTTTAATGTTGAACTTTGGTTTAAATCTTGTACTCATTTTATTATGTCGCTTTACAGCTTTTTTTCTTTTTGTTAATGGGCTTCGCAGCTTTGGTCATCATCGTTGTGTCACTCACTTCAACTTTTGAAGCTTTGTTGAGCAATACTCACGTTTCTTTAAAGTACTTCAGGTGCCAAAGAAATAATCTTCATGTATCCTTTATCTCTCAACTCACGAGCCACTGGGCCAAAAATACGTGTACCTCTTGGTTCATCAGAGTTGTTCAACAATACAACAGCATTGTCATCAAAACGAATGTAAGAACCATCTTTACGACGCAATTTGTTCACTGTTCTAACGATAACAGCTTTACTAACTGTACCTTTTTTTACACCACCTTGCGGTGTTGCCTCTTTAATAGTAACAACTATTTTGTCGCCAACTTTAGCATAATCCTGTCCACTGTTTCCCAATACACGAATACACAATACCGACTTGGCACCACTGTTATCCGCTACGTTTAGTCTGCTTTCTTGCTGAATCATTTTTTCTATTTTAAATTTCAGATTGAAGAAGTAAAATTACTTTCAACCTAAAAAAGTATTTAATTTTAAATATTATGCTCGATTAAAAGACAATCTTAAATCGAAAATCATACATCTTACTTTACTTTCTCAACCACTTCCACCAATCTCCAACGCTTCAATTTGCTGATAGGACGAGTCTCCATAATTTTTACAGTATCGCCTATGCTGCACTCATTCTTTTCATCATGCGCATGAAACTTAGAAGTCTTTTTTACGAACTTACCGTACAAAGGATGCTTCACTTTTCTTTCGATAGCAATAGTGATGGTTTTATCCATTTTATTACTAGTTACAACACCAGTTCTTGTTTTTCTTAAATTTCTTACTATGTTATCTTCCATTGTTATTCTTTTTTACTGGTGCAATTAAGCGCCAATCTGTGTTTTTCTTAATTGAGTTTTCAAACGTGCTATATCTCTTCTCAAAGCACGAATGCTTTGAGGATTTTCTAGAGGAGCAATTGCGTGAGCGAAAGTTAATTTCTTCATACGCATTTCATCTTCTTTAATCTTAGCCGTCAAATCTGCCTCAGATAATCCTTTAAGGCTATTTGCAAAATCATTAGTTTTAGACATCTTTCTTAATTTGAACTTTCAAAATTTGAGTTATTGATTAATTTTCGATAACCCTATTTATTTTTTATGCAACGAAATCTCTACTTACAATAAATTTTGTAAGAATAGGTAATTTTTGAGCCGCAAGTGCAAATGCATGCTTTGCTGTTTCCATTGGTACACCATCCGCTTCAAACAAAATACGACCTGGTTGTACAATAGCCGCCCATCCTTCAGGGTTACCTTTACCTTTACCCATCCTTACCTCTGCAGGCTTAGCGGTAATTGGTTTATCGGGAAATATTCTTATCCAAACGTTTCCTTCTCTTTTCATAGCACGAGTCATTGCCTGACGAGCACTTTCAATTTGTCTATTTGTAAGTTGTACACTAGCCAACGCCTTCAAACCAAACGTACCAAAAGCTAATGTAGCTCCACGCTTAGTATCGCCCTTCATTCTGCCTTTCTGCGTTTTCCTGTGTAGTGATCTTTTTGGTGATAACATCTTATTCTATTTTTGATTTAAGATTGAAGATTTATGGTCTTCAACTTGTTCAAGTTATTCTTTAGTTTAAATTCTACTTTGTATTAAAATTATCTTCTTCCACCTCCGCCTCTACGGTCATCACCACCTCTTCCACCACCTCTTCTATCATCACCACCACGTCTATCATCTCTTCTATCAAAACCTCCTTGTCTTCCACCTTCAGCTCCTTCATTTTTGCCACCTGCTAGTACGTTAGGGTTTAAATCTCTTTTACCCAATACTTCACCTTTACAGATCCATACTTTGATACCGATTTTACCATAAACAGTAAGGGCAAATATGCTAGCGTAATCAATATCCATACGTAGTGTATGCAATGGAGTACGACCTTGTTTAATTTCTTCGCTACGAGCTATTTCCGCTCCACCTAAGCGACCACCTACTTTAATTTTAATACCTTCTGCACCCATACGTAATGCGGAAGCTATTGCCATTTTAATAGCACGCTTGTAACTAATACGATTCTCTAATTGACGAGCAATAGTATCTCCTACAATTGCAGCATCCAACTCCGGACGACGTATTTCTAATATATTTATTTGTACGTCTTCTTTACCGCACAATTTTTTCAATTCTTCTTTTATTCTATCTACCTCACCACCACCTTTACCGATAATGATACCTGGCTTAGATGTGTGAATCGTTACAATCAATTTGTTTAGTGTACGCTCAATTACAATCTTTGAGATACCTCCTTTGTTGATACGAGCGTTCAAATAATTTCTGATACGATCATCTTCAATTAATTTTTTAGCGTAATCCTTTTTGTGAGCGTACCAGTTACTGTCCCAACCTCTTGTTATTCCTAACCTAGCACCAATCGGATTTGTTTTCTGACCCATAGTATTTATTTAGCTCCCGTAATACGGGATTAATTTTATTATGCTGTTTCTGTGTTTGCTTTTTTCTTAGTTGTTGTTTTTTTAGCAGGTGCTTTTACAGCTTCTACTTTTTCTGCTACTTCTTTCTTTGCTTTTACAACTGGTTCTGCAATTGTATCTACAAAAACGGTAACATGGTTGCTACGCTTACGAACTCTGTAACCACGACCTTGTGGTGCAGGGCGCATACGCTTAATAACTCTTGCTGCATCTACAAAAATAGTTTTCACTATTAATTCGCTTTCGTCTGCACCTTCGTTTTTAGCTTTCCAATTGCTTATTGCAGAAAGTACAAGCTTACGAAGTGGAACTGAAGGATGCTTAGGGCTATGCTCTAAGATTGCAAGGGCTTTTTCTACTTTCATACCACGAATAAGATCTGCTAACAAGCGCATCTTTCTTGGTGATGTAGGTTCATTATTTAATTTTGCTACTGCTTCCATTTTTAATATGTTTCTAGTTTCTCGTTTTATCGTTTCTCGTTTGAGTACTCTTAGCTTTTAGGGCTAAACGAGAAACAAGAAACGATGCGTTTTATTATCCTTTTTTATTTGAATGACCTCTAAAATTTCTTGTTGGTGCAAATTCACCTAATTTATGACCTACCATAAACTCTGTAACATAAACTGGAATAAATTTATTTCCATTATGTACTGCAAAAGTTTGGCCAACGAAATCTGGAGATATTGTACTTCTACGACTCCAAGTTTTAATAACACCTTTTTTGCTTTTTCCCTCACCCATTGCTAGAACTTTTGCTTCTAGCTTTGCTTCTATGTAAGGACCTTTTTTTAACGAACGACTCATAATTCAAATGTGAAAATGTGAAAATTTGCAATTGTGCAAATACCCACCTATTATAAAATTTTGTTTATTTGTTCCGCTTGAAGCGGGACCATTTTAACTTTGGCATTTGCATCCCGATGGTTATCGGGACAAATTTGCCTATTTTATTACTTACTTAATTTCTTACCGTTTTTACGTTGAATGATCATCTTATCTGATCCTTTTCCACGTGTACGAGTTATTTGACCTTTAGCATATTTACCTTTACGGCTACGTGGGTGACCACCAGATGCTCTACCTTCACCACCACCCATCGGGTGATCTACTGGGTTCATCGCTACGGCTCTTGTACGTGGGCGAATACCTTTCCAACGATT
>JAYTGY010000425.1:0-3245 GCA_043733065.1 Ferruginibacter sp. | reverse complement strand
CGCACATGTGCGTAGCCTAGTATGTAGCGTATGCTATCTTGCGGCGTTTTAGAAAATATTTGTTTGTTATTAATGGTATCTACTTTAGTGTAATAATTTTTTGTGCTGACTTTATCTTGTTTAATTAATGAAGAATCTTTTATGATCAATTTATTTTTTAAGGTATCTCTTTTTATTTTTTTACTATTAAAACTTCCATCATTTATTCTTAAGCCGCTAAACAAAGTGTCGGCAGTAATGTAGGTGCTGTCTTTTTCTCTTACAATAATTACAACAGGTTTTTCGGTAGCAAGAAAAGAATTTGTTTTTCTATTGCTCTCAATCCGATTTCCAATTACAATCATGTGGTTTATGCTGTCCACATATTTTGCCCTCCCTTCCATTATGGCTATACCAGTTACATCATCGTTAAACATTTTATCGGCCGTAGCAGAAAAATCTTTATCGCTAATTACGGTTCTATCAAAAAACTGTGCCACGCCAGTTTGCAAATCATAAGTTCCGTTTTTAGAACGAATTACTTTTCCATCTTTTGTTTTTATAACAGTAGGAGATATGAGTGTGGCTACTTTAAAATTTGTGTTGTACCTCAAACTATCTGTTATAATATTGTATTTTGTATCAACAAGATGCACTTGCTTTTTAAACAATACATCTTTTGTGTCAGAAAAATAAGTTGCATCTGTACTGGTGAGTGTACTACTGCCGTTTACCACTTTTCCGCCACCTTGGTAATTGGCAATGCCAGTTGCTACATTATACACAAGGTCGTTTGTAGTAAGACTTACTTTGCCATCTGTTAGTCTTACACCACGTTTTAAATAAGCAATTCTTTCGGCACCTACATAGCGAAGATAATCTGCATAAGTATTTACAGTATCGGCATCGTTTATATGCACATGCCCAAATACCTCTGCAATATTTGTACGAGAATTAATAACAATGCTATCGCCAGAAAGTTTTGTACGACCTTGTTTAACCTGTGCGTTTCCTGCAAGGGTGCGCAAGCTTGTAGAGTCGTCTAAAGTTATTAGACGAATACTATTTGCATTTATAATTTCAATTTTTGTAGTGCTATCTAAAGATGTTATTTGCGCAACAATATTTTGTGCAACGAGTAAGAAAATTAATAGAAAAAATAAATGTAATTTTTTTATCACCTAAATATTTATTTTGGAAATACAAATTGAATCATTAAAAACTTAATATGGTCATAAAATTTATTTCACTTTCTCCACATAATACGGACTATTCAGCGTATCAGCCATTGGCACAAGCAATGGCTCATATTTAATTTTTTTACTAAACAATGAAATGTTGATATATCGTTTAGGATTCATTCGCACATCATCCAACAATAAATTAAGTTTATTACCGCTTGATGCTAGGTTTTTATATAATGTTGGGTCATTTAATAATTTACCAAGTGTACCATCGCTTTTATTAAAATTACCAACCATTGTTTTCATTTCGTTTATAGCTTTATCTAAATTATCTAATGTATTTTGAAGATTTAGGTTGGCAAATTTTGTGGTCGTTTTATCGAGGTTGCTTACTACACTATTTATTTTATCGTTGTTGCTGGCAAAATTGCTAGTAATATCACTTACATTATTTAATGATTTTGCTAATGCACCGGTTTGTGTATTCAATAAAGCATTTAATGATGCTGTTGATTGAACCATAGCAGCCGTTACTCTATTTAAATTGGCCAATGTAGATGCAATATTATTTTTTGCATTAGGGTCTAGCATGGTATTAAAATTGCCAACCAAAGAGTCAACAGAACTCAAAGCTTTTTTCACTTCAAATAAAACAGGATCTACTTTTTTTAAAACTTCGTTAAACAAGCCTACACTGTTTTCTGTAAGAATACTGTCTTTGTTTTTCAAATGTTCTGTAGCGCTTCCCAACACAATTTCTATACTTGGCGTGCCAAGCGGATTAGATTTTATGGTAGCAATAGAATTTTTTGGAATATAAATATCTTTGGTAATATTCATATCCACAATAATTTCTCGCATATCTTTTTCGGTACTTATTTTATATACTTGCCCCACTTGCAATCCATTTATCATAACAGGGTTGGAGTTTTGTAAACCTTGCACATTGCTATATTTGCCAATAAGCATAGTGTCTTTGCTCCACAAATTTTTCCCTTTCAAAAAATTAAATCCTAGTATTAATAATGCTACTGATACTATGGAAATGGCGCCTACTTTTGTTTCGTTAGAAATTTTCACTTAGAAATATTTATATGATGGCTTTAAAATATCTTATTTAGATTTTATTTTTTTTCTAATTGAGCTTTGTATTTTATTACCGCTTTTGTTATTGCCTCTGCTAGTTCCTGTTGTCCTTTTGAGCTATTAATATATTGCTCATCTTCTGGAGTATTTATATAACCGGTTTCTATAAGTATAGCCGGCATTTTTGTGGCAGATAAAACCCAAATTCCTTTTTGTCGTTGCTTTACACCAAGTGCTGGTCTTCCAGTATCATCTATTTCATCATTTACTAGGGTTGCTATTAAATCACTTTTTTCTTGATATAATTTTGCATAAATCTGTGCCAATTGTTTTCCTTCTGGCGTATTAAAATTAAAATTGTTATACACACTATCTTCACTATTTACATTAGCATTATCCATAATAGCATCTAACTTATCATCTGTTTTATTTGCATTAAAGATGTAAATAGAAGTTCCTTTAGCAGTCATTGGAATTTTATAATTTTCATATTGCGGTACTTCTACATCATAGGGCTCCGAATGTTTTTCTCTACGTCTTCCTTTTCCTGTATAAGTAATTTTATATTTTGTTACAGTTTTTGTTCCTGTTTGTCTTCTGCCGGTTTGCACAGGTCCCGAGTCTGCATGTATGCACAAAAATAAATCGCCTTTAGCTTCGTTAGCAATATTGGCTTTTACCCTTACATTATCAAATACGTCAGTAGTTCTTGTAGGTACTACTTTTACATCTGGTAATTTCTTTTTAAGCTCTGCCACAAGTTTCATGGCAATTTGAAGTGTAACATCTTTTTCGTACGAGCCAAGCGTACCATCATATATTCCATGTGCGCCCGGGTCGCTACCGCCATGCCCAGCATCTACAACTATTGTTCTTAATTTTTTGCTTTGTGCAGCACTTTCGTTTGTAAAAGCACCTATAGTAAGTAAGCTAGCCAACATCAATGTTCCTTTTCTCAACATATATTATTAGGGTTTGTTAGTTTTTGTTATAATT
>JAYTGY010000424.1:0-2512 GCA_043733065.1 Ferruginibacter sp. | reverse complement strand
ATACCAAACATACGGACAGCTGAATCTTCCAAACATAAGCGAAGAAATACTGCAAAAATGGACTACAACAAATGCTTTTGAAAAAAGTGTGGAACTGCGTGAAGGCAAAACGCCTTTTGTATTTTACGAAGGGCCGCCAAGTGCAAATGGAATGCCTGGCATACACCATGTTATTAGCCGTACGTTAAAAGATTTGGTGTGTAGATACAAAACTATGCAAGGTTTTCAGGTAAAAAGAAAAGGAGGATGGGATACGCATGGCTTGCCAATAGAACTTGGTGTAGAAAAAATGCTTGGCATAACCAAAGAAGATATTGGCACAAAAATATCGGTAGAAGATTACAATAAAAAGTGCCGTGAAGTGGTAATGCAGTTTAAAGATAAATGGGACGACATTACACAAAAAATGGGCTATTGGGTAGACCTTGAAAAACCTTATGTAACGTTTGAAAACAATTATATAGAAACATTGTGGTGGTGCTTAAGCCAATTGTACAAAAAAGATTATTTGTACGAAAGTGTGAGCATACAACCATATTCGCCAGCTGCAGGTACGGGCTTAAGCTCGCATGAGCTTAACCAGCCAGGTACGTATAAGGATGTGAAGGATACGAGTGCGACTGTAATGTTTAAAGTGGCAAGTGGGCAGTGGGCAGTGGGCAGTGGGCAAAGCTCAAAAGTTGCATCAGAAATAGAAAATGGCGGCGGCGAAATATTTTTAATGGCATGGACAACAACTCCATGGACATTACCTTCTAACCTTGGTTTAACCGTGGGGCCAAATATTGATTATGTATTGGTACAAACATTTAACCCATATACATATTTACCAAACAATATTATTCTTGCCAATAACCTTGTATTAAAATATTTAAAAGAAGAAGGAAAAAATGGAGATTTTGCTGCATACAAAGAAGCAGATAAAATTATTCCTTGGAAAATAATTACAGAGTTTAAAGGAAGCGAATTAGAGGGCGTACAATACGAACAACTTTTACCTAGTGAAGCAAATACATTAGAAAAAATACAAGAAATAACACCCGGTGCACAGCCATTTAAAGTTATACTAGGCGACTTTGTAACTACCGAAGATGGAACAGGTATTGTACACACTGCTCCTGCATTTGGTGCAGATGATTATCGTGTAGGTAAGAAAAATAATTTGGGTATTTTAACTCTTGTAGATAGAGAAGGTAAATTTGTAGAAGGAACAGGAGAGTTTAGTGGTAGGTATGTAAAAAACTACAAAGACGATAAAGATTATGTGGATGTAAATGTAGATATTTCTGTAAAACTGAAATACGAAAACCGTGCTTTTAAAGTAGAAAAATACGAACACAGTTACCCGCATTGTTGGCGTACCGATAAACCAATTATTTATTATCCGTTAGATGCATGGTTTATAAAAACTACAGCAGCAAAAGATAAAATGGTGGAGCTAAACAAAACCATTAATTGGAAACCTGCAAGCACTGGCACAGGGCGTTTTGGAAATTGGTTGGAGAATATGGTGGATTGGAACCTCAGCCGTAGCCGCTTTTGGGGAACACCATTGCCTATTTGGAAAACAGAAGATGGAGAAGAAGAGATGTGTATTGGTACTATTAATGAATTGAAACAAAAAATTGAAGAAGCTAATAATTTTTATTTAAGCAAAGAAAGGGTAAATAATTTTGATGCAGAAAGAGAAACATTTTTTGCGAAGAAAGCTATAGATTTTATTCTTACTTCAAATAAAGATGTAGAAAATGCTGTTTGCAGAACCGATATTGATGGAAATTTTATTCATTTTTTATGGGGAGAAGAAGGAAATGCTGAAAACGATTTTAAGAAGGGTTATGGCATATCAAAAATTATTGCTAAAAGAAAAAAAGAAGGACACGAAGCCACAGAAATATTGCATAAAATAGCAGAGGTTTTAGCAGTAGGAAAAATCAATAGGATTTTTGGACCAGAAAAAAATAGAAGAATAGAGTTAGAATACGAAAATCATATTGCGTTTGTAAACGAGTATCAAAATGAAACCAAATACAATTGGTTGCTTACAGGCTTTAAAAGAAAAAGTGAAACTGATGTAATCGATGAGGTTAGTGACCCATTCGATTCTACGCAAATCAACCCTACGCATAGTCGTGAAGATTTGGGAGCAGTTTCAGATGCAAATGTAAAATATATTTTTATACAACCAATATTTAGATTTAACACTACAGATTTACATAAACCTTATGTGGATGATATTTTCTTGGTTTCGCCTAAAGGGAAATTAATGAAGCGTGTGCCAGATCTAATTGACGTATGGTTTGATAGCGGCGCAATGCCATACGCACAATGGGGTTTGCCAGATGTGAGATCTAATGAGTACGGCGAACTAAGCACAGAAAACTTTTGGAAATATCATGCAAAAGATAAGAATTCAGAGTTGTATGGCGGCGTAGAAAATGCTGCTTTTCCAGCAGATTTTATTTGCGAAGGTGTGGATCAAACTCGTGGTTGGTTTTATACATTGCATGCA
>JAYTGY010000423.1:0-3166 GCA_043733065.1 Ferruginibacter sp. | reverse complement strand
GTACAATGGAAAAGATGGAATAAGTTTTCCTTTTACCCATTTACTGTAAGACTTGCTAAGGCTCATGCTTGTATGCCCACAATGAATTTTATTTATTAGTGGCGCTACAGCAAGCCATGCAAACTGCTGCTCCGTCATACTGTCTTTTATAACAGCATAATATTTTTCAAAATACTCATCCATTTTTTCTTTGGGTGTGTACCAATATAGTGCAGGATGTTTTGCTTCTAGTGTATGGCGCAAAACAGCAAAGTCTTCTCGTAAAGTTTCTGGAGCATATTTTTTTGCAGGGTTGTAATTTTTTTTGCTGCTGGCGCATGCGCAAAATAAAATAATTAATGAGAGAAGATAAACTGCGTAACTTTTATTCATAATTAAAAATGAAATTAATACAAACCAAACAACAATAAAAATTATGAATGTTATTTAAAATAAAAAATGCCGCAATAGTGCGACATTTTAAATTTATTTTTTCATATGATTCCAACCTTGTGCTACAAGTGCATGCTTATTTCCACCACGAGTAATTAGATTTTTACCTTCGCCTTCATCGGTTATGTAACCAATAATGCTGATAGATGGATTTAGTTTTACTTTTTCATATTCGCTTTGCGTTACGGTAAACAACAATTCGTAATCTTCGCCCCCGCTTAGAAAACAAGCTGTAGGGTCAGTTTGCAATTTGTAAGCAAACCCTTTCATTTCGTCTGCCATCGGAAATTTATCTTCGTACAACACACAGCCCACTTGGCTTTGCTTGCATATATGCATTATTTCGCTACTCAGGCCATCGCTCACATCTATCATACTTGTAGGCATAATATTTTCTTCTGCAAAATATTCTATAATATCTTGTCTAGCTTCTGGTTTTAACAATCGACCAACAATATATGTTTGTCCTTCAAGGTCTGGTTGTGCACCGGTTTCTTCAAAAATCTTTTTTTCTCTTTCTAATAATGTAAGCCCAAGAAAAGCGCCACCCAATTCCCCACTCACACAAATTAAATCGCCACTTTTTGCACCACTTCTTTTTACATAAGCATCTGGAGCTACTTCACCAATAGCAGTTACACTTATTACAAACCCCCGCAGAGATGTTGTGGTATCGCCACCAACTAAATCCACGCCATACTTTTCACATGCAGCATATACGCCTTCGTAAAACTCGTCCAGTGTTTCTAATGCAAAACGATTGCTAAAACCAATGCTCATTACAATTTGTGTAGGTGTAGCATTCATAGCATAAATATCGCTAAGGTTTACCACCACTGCTTTGTAGCCCAAATGCTTTAAGGGTGTATAAGACAAATCAAAGTGCACTCCTTCCAATAAAAGATCAGTTGAAATTACTGTTTGTCTTCCAAAATGATCTATAACTGCCCCATCATCGCCTACGCTCAAAATGGTAGATGCATTTTTGGTTTCATTATTCTGTGTTAAATGATCTATTAAACCAAATTCACCAAGAGAGGATATTTCTGTACGTTCAGTCATTGTAAAAATTATTGCGCAAAGATAATGGCTCATTTGTAGTTTGACCATTTTTCCTAACAGATTTACATATTAAAAAGTATAAAAAACACCAAAATGAAAGTGTATGGATGTTTGTAAATTAAAGCCTTAGCAACAAATTCAATTTTGTAAACTCAAATAAATATTCGTTATTCGCATTCAAATGCAACTTTCCATCATCATCATAAATTATAATGTAAAATATTTCCTTGAGCATTGTTTGCTTTCGGTTATAAAAGCATGTACAAATATTGATACCGAAATATTGGTGGTGGACAATAATTCTACCGATGGGAGTAAAGAATATTTAGAATCAAAATTCACAAATGTTCGGTTTTTTTGGAATAATGAAAATATTGGTTTTGGTAAAGCAAACAATTTTGCATTATCATTTGCTAAAGCAGAACATATTTTATTTTTAAATCCTGATACGATTGTACCCGAAGATTGTTTTACAAATTGTATAACATTTTTTGAAAATAATACAGATTGTGGGGCGTTGGGTGTACGTATGATTGATGGGGCTGGAAGTTTTTTAAAAGAAAGTAAGCGCAGTTTACCAACCCCTTCTGCTGGTTTTTTTAAAATGGTAGGGCTTGCAGAAACATTTCCATCATCAAAATTATTTGCACAATATTATGCAGGCCATTTACCAGAAAAAGAAAACAACAAAGTAGATGTGCTTGCTGGCGCTTTTATGATGTTGAGCAAAAAAGCCATTGAGCTTACAAAAGGATTTGATGACAATTTTTTCATGTATGGAGAAGATATTGACCTTTCGTATCGTATACAAAAAGCTGGGTTACAAAATTATTATTTAGGAGATACAACGATTATACATTTTAA
The DNA here is from genome assembly GCA_043733065.1 of Ferruginibacter sp. Taxonomy (GTDB): domain Bacteria; phylum Bacteroidota; class Bacteroidia; order Chitinophagales; family Chitinophagaceae; genus Ferruginibacter. The sequence continues at coordinate 808 of JAYTGY010000423.1, read as the reverse complement.
AGGAGAAAGTACACAAAAAAAATCTTTACATTATATTGAAATTTTTTACGGAGCTATTAAACGCTTTGTAGATAAGCATTACAGAGGGCAAAGAATAAAAAACCGCTTAATGACTATTGTGATTTGTTCTGGTAAATTGTTTGCAAAATCGAAACAGTTTTTTTTAATAACAAAGGCGAGTGAAAAAATTATCGATTCATTAAAGTGTATTTATGTTGGAAATGATACTCAATTAGAAAACGTAAATGAAATAATAAACAGCAGTGGAAATAAAATCATTGCAAACACCAATACAATATCAAACGTATCTACCCTTATAGAAAAAAACAATGCAGATGCTGTTATACTTTCAGAAGATAATTTAAGCTACAAAACGATTATTGAAACCGTAGAAAAATTACCCAAAAAATATCTAGCGCTGTTTTACCAAGCTGGCGCAACAAGTATAATTGGTAGTAATAATAAAAATGAAAGAGGTGTTTTTATTGCAAAATATTAATAGCATCTTGCAATAATTTATTTTCTAATTTTGGATAAGGCATTAATGTAGCATTTTCTAATTTATCCAATGCCTTCTGTAAATTAAACCCATCCTGCTTTTCAGTTATACAATAATTTTTTTCTGATAAATAGTTACCTAAATATTCTTGCTCCGTTTGCCCTGGCGTAGGTATAAAAATAGCTTTCTGTTGTAATGCTGCAATATCCATTACGGTTGTATAACCGCTTCTTGAAATTATAGTTTTCGAAGCAAGAATCATTTCGTTCAATACCAGTGCGGGCAAATGATTATAAATTTTTATACCAC
>JAYTGY010000422.1:0-10584 GCA_043733065.1 Ferruginibacter sp. | reverse complement strand
AATGTGCCCATTATCGATAAAACAATAAAACCATTTTTATTTACATCATATCTAGTAGGCTGGAAAGGATTTTTTTACATAGCTACCGATGAGTTTAACGTACCCATAAAAGGCAGTATGGAAAACTGGCCAGCCATAAGAAATAGTTTATTTATTTTATTTGCACATATAGGTATTTTCTTTGGCGCAGCGGCTTTCTTTTTTAGGCGAAAAGATATTTTGAGTTAATAAAACATACTGTTTTGTAACCTTTGGTTACAAACTGTAGAAGCCCTGATTTGGCTCTGGTGGCGACGCTCCTTTCAACACCAAATCGCTGTTGAACTTTTATTATGCAACTTAAAAAAAACAATATTAAAAAGATTAAAATAAAATATGAAAAGAATATTAACCAGCATCATTTTGCTTATTAGCATAAAAACTTTTGCGCAGCAAGACATAAATATTGTACTAAACAAAGCAAAAGCTAAAATAGAAACCGTAACAGATTATGAAGCCACAGGCATAATGAAAACCAATGTGGCGTTTTTAAAAATACCCATTGCAAAAGTAAAAGTGTATTTTAAAAACCCCAACAAGCTAAAAGTAAAAAGCGAAAGCGGTATTTCCTTTATACCAAAAGGTGCAGTAAGTTTAAATTTAAATAACCTCACAGGCACCAATAAATTTACCGTAATAGATGCAGGTACCGAAACAATAAACGGTGTATTGCTAAGAGTAGCCACACTTATACCACAAGATAGAAATAGCGATGTAAAAATAAGTACAGTCTATATAGACGAAAAAAATAGCCTTATAAAAAAAGCAGAAACCACCACAAAAGATAATGGCACTTATGAGTTAGAAATGACCTACAGCACATATTCCAACTATGGTTTGCCGGATAAAATTATCTTTTCATTTAATGCAAAAGATTACAAACTACCAAAGGGTGTAACGTTTGATTTTGATGATGGTGTAGCTCCACCGCCGCCACCAAAAAATGACCCATTAAAAGGTAAAAAAGGAAGAGCAGAAATAACTTTTAAAAATTACATTATTAACAAAGGTGTGAGCGATGCCATTTTTGCTGCAAAGTAAATTATTCCTCCATCGGTATAGCCTCATCCTTAGCATGCTTAAAAACAAATGCACTTCTTCTTTTTAGTGGGTTTGCATGTTGTGTAGTAATTTCTTTACGCATATTTGAAATATCAACAGCTTTGTAAATAGCTTCTCTAAAACTTGCTTCGTCGGCAATGCCTTTGCCTGCTATATCAAACGCAGTACCATGGTCAGGCGACGTACGCACGCCATCAATACCAGCTGTATAATTTACACCTTCGCCAAATGCTAACGATTTAAAAGGTATTAAACCTTGGTCGTGGTACAATGCTAAAACCGCATCAAATTTTTCATGATTGCCTCGTGCAAAAAATGCATCGGCACTATATGGACCAAAACAAAATATACCTTTTTGTTTTGCTTCTGCCACAGCAGGTTTTATAATTTCTTTTTCTTCTTTACCTACCAATCCTTCATCGCCTGCATGTGGGTTAAGGCCAAGCACGGCAATTTTTGGTTTGTTTATACCAAAATCTTTTTTAAGCGAATCGTTTATGATTTTTAGTTTACTTAAAATAGCATCTTTAGTAATAAACTGAGCTACATCTTTTATAGCCACATGCTCTGTAAGCAAAGCCACTCGCATGTTATCGGCTACAAGCATCATGGCTACATCTTTTGCGCCAAACAATTCTTTTAAGTAAGGTGTATGCCCAGTATGTTTAAACTTGTCGCTTTGTATATTGCTTTTATGCAATGGCGCTGTCACCAATGCATCAATACGTTTTTCTTTCAATGCATTGCCAGCAGTTGTTAAACTTATGTAAGCATATTTGCCACCCGTTTCGTTCATTTGTCCAGGTGTTACTACCACATCTTCTTCCCAGCAATTATATACGTTTACTTGTTTGGTATTTATTTTGCTAGCATCTTTTGCAATGTTAAACGTGAGGTTATTATCATGCAATGTTTTCCTATAAAAATTAAGCACTTTATTATTTGCAAAAATTACAGGCGTACAAATATCTAATATTCTTGTATCGCTCAATGTTTTTACAATAATCTCTGGGCCAATACCATTAATATCGCCACAACTAATACCAATAACTGGTTTTTGCTCATTTGTAATACTCATAATCCTAATTAAGTGGTAAAAATACAATTAATTAGATTAGAACTAAACATACAGTTTTTAATCGTTGTTTTTAGGCAAGTTCAAAATATACATTTATCGTTTATTAAGCTACTTTTGTAGCATGTTAAAGTTGAAAAAGTCGTTAGGGCAACATTTTTTAAAAGATGAAAATATTATTAAGCAAATAATAGCTGCACTTAATGAAAACGAATTTAAAAATTTATTAGAAGTTGGGCCTGGTGGTGGAGCGCTTACCAAAGAATTGATAAAAATACCCAATATCAATTTTAAAGCTGTAGAGTTGGATGATGAAAAAGTGCCATTGCTAAAACAAAAATATCCTGTACTAAAGGATAAAATTATTCACGAAAATTTTTTAGATATAGAAAAACCCTTTGATGAAACTTTTACCGTAATTGGTAATTTTCCGTATAATATTTCTACACAAATTTTATTTAAAATATTAGATTGGAAAGATGAAGTGCCAGTGGTGATAGGGATGTTTCAAAAAGAAGTAGCACAAAGAGCTGCAGCAAAACCTGGCGGAAAAATTTATGGTGTATTAAGTGCATTGATACAACCTTTTTACGATATTGAATATTTATTTGATGTGCCGCCTACAAGTTTTACGCCACCACCAAAAGTAATGAGTGGTATGATAAGGCTCACCAGAAAAAAAGAAGCTTTGGTTGTAAAATCGGAAAGGGCATATATTGTGTTGGTAAAAACAGCTTTTAACCAGCGAAGAAAAACATTACGCAATGCTGTAAAAGCTTTGTTTACTCCAGAAGAATTAAAAGATGAATTGTTTAACAAACGTGCAGAGGTATTGAGTATAGAGGATTTTGCAGCGTTGACGTTTAGGATGAGTTAAGGCAAAAGTTTAAGGTTGAAGGTTCAAAGTTCAAAGTTTTTTAAGAGCAGTGCCTTTGCTTTCATGCGAATTATTTTTATGGCTATTAAATGAGCTATTAATATGAAGAAAATTAAAGAAGAAAACAAGAAACAAATTATTAAGAGCATAAAGAAGGGCTTGTTAGAAGTAATTGCTGCTAAAAATAAAAATAGAAAATTACAAACTTTAGAAGCATTTTTAGCTGAGCAAAAATAAATTGTATATGACTGTAACAACAGAACAAAAAGTAAGATTAGTAACAGCCGCAGCATTATTCGATGGGCACGATGCAGCCATAAACATAATGCGCAGAATTTTGCAAAGCAAAGGTGCAGAAATTATACACCTCGGGCACAACAGAAGCGTAGCAGAAATAGTAGAATGCGCCATTGAAGAAGATGTGCAAGGTATTGCTATTACAAGTTACCAAGGTGGACATGTAGAGTTTTTTAAATACATGAAAGATTTGTTGGTAGAAAATGGTTGTGGACATATAAAAATATTTGGCGGTGGTGGTGGCACTATTTTACCTGCAGAAATTGAGGAGTTGCACAACTACGGCATTACAAGAATTTATAGTCCGGATGATGGGCGCAGAATGGGTTTGGGCGGAATGATACAAGATGTGATAGATAAAAGTAAGGAAGTAATAATACCAAATGCATCATCCACCAAAAACGAAAATGGAAAATTTGCATTAGGCGAGTTTAAAGATATTATTTCCATTGCAAGAAAAATATCTGCTGCGGAAAATGGCGAAGAAAGTACTACAGAAAAGATTGAGAAGGGTTCTCCGGTTTTAGGAATTACTGGTACAGGTGGTGCAGGAAAATCCTCTGTAACCGATGAAATTGTTCGCCGGTTTTTAAATAATTATACAGACAAAACTATTGCTGTCATTTCTGTTGACCCAAGTAAAAAGAAAACTGGTGGTGCATTGTTGGGCGATAGAATAAGAATGAATTCTATATCCTCGTCTCGTGCATACATGCGCAGCCTTGCTACACGGGAGAGTGATAAAGCATTGAGCAATTATGTAACGGAAGCGTTACAAATTTGTAAAGAAGCGGGGTTCGATTTAATTATTTTAGAAAGTGCAGGTGTGGGACAAAGTGATGCATCAATTTTAGAACATTGCGATGTGAGCATGTATGTGATGACACCTGAATATGGTGCACCATCGCAATTGGAAAAAATAAATATGTTGGATTATGCCGATGTTATTTGCTTAAATAAATTTGACAAAGCAGGAGCGCTAGATGCCTTGCATGATGTACGCAAACAATACAAACGCAATTACGAATTGTGGGATGCTAAAGATGAAGACCTGCCAGTAGTAGGAACAATAGCTGCACAGTTTAACGATGCTGGTATAAATACCTTGTTTGATAAACTGATAAAAGTAATCGCTACAAAAACAGGAAGCGATTTTGGAACACATGCTGCATTTGCAAAGAGTGGTGGCATGGATGGTTCTATTATTCCACCGAAGCGGGTACGTTATTTAGCAGAAATATCTGAAACCATTGCGGAGTATGATTTGTGGGTGAAGGAGCAAGCTAAAATAGCAACTAAACTTTATCAACTCGGTGCAACTATAAAAATGATGGAAGAAGCAAAAAAATAGTAAATTGTATTTTGAAATTAAGTTAGTAATGAAATTAATTGAAAAAAATGGAAGCGATTAAACATCTTCAAATTAATAATTACAAATCCATAAATAGAATTGATTTAGAGTGTAGCAGAATAAATGTATTTATTGGTGAGCCAAATTCTGGGAAGTCAAATATTTTAGAGGCTTTAGATTTATCGTATTTGTCAAAGTTGATGCTAACAAATGAAACAGATAAAAAAGCTGGTTTTGATGAGGTGAATATTAAAGATTTTTTGCGAGCTGACAAGGTTGATAAATTATTTCATTTGGGTAATATTGGAAAAGAAATTTCCATAATATGCCCTGAATTAATTACACAAACATTTTTGCGTTTCAATAATATAAATGATAAAAACATTTTCGAATTGAATAATAATAGTTCTAATTTGACTGAATTCGATGTAGATTTTAATCCGTTGCCAAATACACAATTTTTTAATTCACCGATAAGACCTTATAAATTTAAAGACGATATTCAATTTCACGATACTGGTAATTATATAAATGGTTTAAAACCAATTTTTGGAAACAATATTGCCAATGTTATAATGCATAATAAATCTTTTCAAGAAACAATAGACTATTTATTGGAAGATTACGGCTTCGAGATTAATATTGATACTTTGAAAAATGAAATTCAAATTCAAATAAGATTATCTGAAAAGACTGTTTATACAATACCTTACAAAGCCATTGCTGATACTTTTAAAAGACTTTTATTTCATATAGCAGCTATTAGATACAGCAATGGTTCTATAATCACTTTAGATGAGCCAGATGCACATTCATTCCCAAAGTATGTGAGTTTTTTAGGAGATGAAATAATTGAAGCTACAACTAAACAATTTTTTATTGCGACACACAGTCCATATTTGCTTGGCAATTTAATAGAAAATACTCCTACAGATGATTTGGGCGTTTTTGTTTGCAGTTATGATAAAAAAATATCTCAAACAGTTGTGAAAAAACTTTCTGGAGAAGATTTATCAGAATTGATAGATTATGGAATAGACATATTTTTCAATATAAATAAATATATAGATGGTAGAATCAAATATAGTTCCTGAATGTTATGTAGATACAAGAATTACAGAAATACTAGGACAGGCTAAGGGGAAATATAATCATCAACATGGATGTGGAAATGTCGCTAATAAAATGCAAAATGATTTAAAAGATAGAATAGTTTTAGGAATAATTGATGAGGATTTACATAAGGGAAGGCAATCAAAATATTTTTTAGAATTTGATTTTATTTTAAAAAAAGATATGCTCATTTTAAAGAAGCATAAAACCAAACTACATTATCTCATTTTAGTTTGTCCTGAGATTGAGAAATGGTTGTTTGAAGATGCAAAAAAATTGGAATAAACCCTTCTGATTCGAATTTTAATCTACCAAGTGAATTAAAAGGATTTACTAAAATCTCTAAAGTAAAAGATATAGATAACAATGAAGATTTTAAAAAATTTATAAAAGCCCTGATAAGAGAAAATGCACCTTCAATTACAACTTTAAAAAATTGGATTGAATTATTTAAAATAGACCAGCTAAACAGTTTATCTAACAAATAATATTATGATAGAAGATTTAAAGAAATTATATAAAGAGTTAGAAGACCAATTACACCCAAGCAATAAAAAATTACTTGCAAATTGGAGCGCTACCAAAGAGCGCTACCAGCAAGAGTTTTACGAATTTAAAGTACGAGATAAAGTAATCAAACAACCGCTCACATTTACAAGTTTGTCAGGTACAAAAGTTGCAAAAGTTATTTTACCAAAGTATAAAGACTGGGGCGATATTTTAGAATGGCAGTTACAAGAAAATGTGCCTGGTGAATTTCCATTTACAGCAGGTGTGTTTCCTTTAAAGCGTGAAGGCGAGGACCCAACAAGAATGTTTGCAGGTGAAGGTGGACCAGAAAGAACGAATAGGCGTTTTCATTATGTGAGCGTGGGGCAGCCTGCAAAGCGCCTCAGCACAGCATTTGATAGTGTAACCTTGTATGGCGAAGATCCAGCTCATCGTCCAGATATTTATGGTAAAGTAGGCAATAGCGGTGTGAGCATTGCCACCGTAGATGATGCAAAAAAACTATACAGTGGCTTTGATTTGTGTGATCCGAAAACATCGGTGAGCATGACCATTAACGGCCCAGCACCAATGTTGTTGGCATTTTTTATGAATGCAGCTATAGATCAAATGTGTGAAAAGTACATCATTGAAAATAATTTACAAGTAGAAGTAAATAAAATTATTGAAGCAAAATATAATATTAAAGATTTGCCAAAATATTTTGGTGCAGATGGAAATGCTGTAATACCAGCATTAGGTAATTTTGATGGTGTATTACCAGAAGGAAATGATGGATTAGGTTTACGGCTATTGGGCTTGAGTGGCAAAGATGTTTTACCTGCGGATGTGTATGCAACCATAAAAGCAAAAGCATTGTCGAGCGTGCGTGGTACAGTGCAAGCAGATATTTTAAAAGAAGATCAAGCACAAAACACTTGTATTTTTTCTACAGAATTTGCATTGAAGTTGATGGGCGATGTGCAAGAATATTTTATTAGTAACAAAGTACAAAACTTTTATAGCGTAAGTATAAGTGGTTATCATATTGCTGAAGCTGGCGCCAATCCTATTACACAGCTTGCCTTTACTTTGTCTAATGGCTTTACGTATGTAGAATATTATTTGAGCAGAGGAATGAATATTGATGACTTTGCACCAAACCTTTCTTTCTTTTTTAGCAATGGCATGGATCCTGAATATTCTGTAATTGGAAGAGTGGCTCGCCGCATTTGGGCAAAGGCGATGAAGTATAAATACAAGGCAAATGATCGTAGCCAAAAATTAAAATATCATATACAAACCAGTGGCAGAAGTTTGCATGCACAAGAAATAGATTTTAATGATATTCGCACAACACTACAAGCATTGTATGCCATTTATGACAACTGCAATTCGTTACACACAAATGCATACGACGAAGCAATAACTACACCTACAGAAGAAAGTGTACGACGTGCAATGGCAATACAACTTATCATAAATAGAGAATTAGGTACAGCAAAAAATGAAAACCCTAACCAAGGTTCTTTCTTAATAGAAGAAATGACTGACTTGGTAGAACAAGCCGTGCTAGCGGAGTTTGAAAGAATTACAGAACGTGGCGGTGTGCTTGGCGCTATGGAAAGAATGTACCAGCGCAATAAAATACAAGAAGAAAGTTTGTATTACGAAACATTAAAACATACTGGTGAATTTCCGATAGTTGGTGTAAATACATTCTTAAATAAAAATGGTTCGCCTACCATTTTGCCTGCAGAAGTAATACGCAGCACAACAGAAGAAAAAGAATTACAAATAACAATGCTCAATGCATTTAAAGAAAGGCATGCAGCAAAAAGTGCTACCATGCTAAAACAATTACAAGAAGTAGCTATTGCTAATGGAAATCTTTTTGAAGAATTAATGGAAACTGTAAAGTATTGTTCGTTAGGAGAAATAACCAATGCTTTGTATAGTGTTGGTGGGCAGTATAGGAGGAATATGTAAATTATTTTTTTTAATATAATTTGGGGCTGTGAGCATTTACTGCTTTTTCATCTTTTGTTCGCCGCCCGCCTACAATCTTTTTTATTTTTCAAAGGCAAAAATAAAAAAGGATTTTCGGCTAAGCGTGCGCAGCCCTTCAGCTTTTGTTTTTCAATTATTCTTTTTAGATGCAATAGATTAAGTATATCTATCTTTCGGTAAAAGTTGAAGAAAGATATACCGATGAATGGCTGCCCGATAGAAGCGAAAAGCCCACAGCGAGGCACGAGCGAGGACTTGTAGCGTATAGCGGGAACCAAAGCCCAACAATGGTTTTCAGCCGACAGCCCCAAATTTTTCGTATTGTAAAAGTTTTACAGTAAATTCGTAATGCATGGATGTAACCACAGAAAATATTGTAACGCCTTACATACTTAATGATGAGGATGAAAAGAAACTGATACTGCGAGAGTATAGGGCATTGTTGCGTGCCTTAAAAACAAAATTAAAACCCGGAGATAAAATTTTACTGCGTACTGCTTTTGAAATGGCAGCAGATGCGCATAAAACAATGCGGAGAAAAAGTGGCGAGCCTTACATTCTTCATCCGCTTGCTGTAGCCATGATTTGTATTGAAGAAATTGGGCTTGGTGTGCGAAGTACGATTTGTGCTTTGCTACACGATACCGTTGAAGATACTGATATTACATTGCAAGATGTGCAGCGAGAATTTGGTGCAGAAATTGCAAAAATTGTAGATGGACTTACAAAAATTTCTACGGTGCTGGATGCTAATAGTTCGCAACAAGCAGAAAATTTTAAAAAGATTTTATTGACGCTTACAGATGATCCAAGGGTAATACTGATAAAGCTTGCAGACCGTTTGCACAACATGCGTACGATGGATAGCATGAAGCGTGAGAAGCAATTAAAAATATCGAGCGAAACAGTTTATGTATATGCGCCACTTGCACATCGTATGGGTTTGTATAGCATAAAAACGGAAATGGAAGATTTGGCCATGAAATACATGGAGCCAGATACGTTTAAATTTATTGCACAAAAATTACAAGATACAAAACGAGAGCGTACAAAATATATAAACGATTTTATAAAACCGATAAAAGAAAAATTAGATGAAACTGGTTTCGATTTTGAAATTTATGGCAGGCCAAAAAGCATACATTCTATTTGGAATAAAATAAAAAAGAAAGGCGTAGCATTTGAAGAAGTGTATGATTTATTTGCCATTCGTATTTTGGTAGATGCACCACCTGCAAAAGAAAAAGAAGAATGTTGGAAAGTGTATAGCATTATTACCGACGCCTACAACCCAAGCCCTGAGCGGCTTAGGGATTGGTTGAGCAACCCAAAAAGTAATGGGTACGAAGCTTTGCACACAACCGTAATGGGGCCGCAAGGCAAATGGGTGGAAGTGCAAATACGCACCAAGCGTATGAATGAAATTGCGGAAAAAGGTTTAGCTGCACATTGGAAATACAAAGAAGGCGCAACCGAAGAAAGTAGATTTGACCAATGGTTTCATCAAATTAGAGAAAGCCTTGCAAACAATGATAGCGACTCGTTAGATTTTTTACAAGATTTTAAAACATCTTTTCTTACAGAAGAAATTTATGTTTATACACCAAAGGGAGAAGTGAAAATGTTGCCCGTGGGTGCAACGGCATTGGACTTTGCATTTGGCGTGCATACGGCAGTTGGTAGTAAATGCATTGGCGCAAAAGTGAATCATAAACTAGTACCGATAAGTTACAAGTTAAAAAGTGGTGACCAGATAGAAATCATTACGAGTGCAAAACAAAAACCAAATTTAGAATGGTTAAACTTTGTGGTAACCAGTAAAGCAAAGGCAAAAATAAAAGATACACTTAAGGAAGAAAAACGAACCATTGCAGATGATGGAAAATATATTTTACAAAAAAAATTAGAAGGTATTGGCGCAGCAAATAGTGTAGGAAATATGGAAGAGCTTTGTCAGTTTTATAAAATACAAAGCACACTCGATTTGTTGTATGATATTGCTACAAAAAAAATTGATTTAAAAGAGCTTAAAGATTTTACGGTGCATGGTGATAAACTAATGGCGCCAAAACCTGAGAAAAAAGTACAAGAAGAAAAACCTGCTTACGACCCCGACTATAAACCTGCCAATAAAAAAGATACTGAACTTATTATTTTTGGAGAAAGCAGCGATAGAATAATGTACACCCTTGCTAACTGCTGCAAGCCTATACCTGGTGACGATGTGTTTGGTTTTGTAACAACAGGCGAAGGTTTAAAAATACACAGAAC
>JAYTGY010000421.1:0-4322 GCA_043733065.1 Ferruginibacter sp. | reverse complement strand
AGTATTGCAGGAAGCAGTTTGGGTGGGCTTATTAGTAGCTATGCCATTTTAAAATACCCAAATGTATTTGGAAGTGCTGGTGCATTTTCGCCAGCATATTGGATAGCGCCGGCAATGGATACGCTTGCTAAAAATATGTTTGTAAATAAAATACCAAAACGTATTTGGTTTTATGGCGGCGGCAATGAGGGTTACTCGTTGATGCCAGATATGGTAAGATTTAAAAACATTATAGCAACAAAAAATAAAACAGATATTGGTTTTGTAGTTGATGAAAATGGCATGCACAATGAAGCTGCATGGAGAAAATGGTTTCCAGCTTTTTATAAATGGTGGCTGCGATAAATCGTGAAGCGATTGCATTATAAATGTTCAGTAAAGATTTGAAGATGAAAACCTACGCCCGATAGAAGCGGAAAGCCCGGAACGAGTGACGAGGAACGAGAAACGAGTGAGGACTTGCAGCGTATAGCGGGACCAAAGTTGAGCAATGATTTGAAGTTGGCGTTCAAATAAATAATCTTCTCCACAGGGTCTTAAATACTTTCTTGTTTTGTAATTTAAAAAATCTTTACATTACGTTCACAATTTTTTTTATGAAAATAATTTCTTTTTTAGCTGCTGCTATTTTTACGATTGTACTTATTGTAATACTCAATACGAAAATGGTTGCCCCTGCTCCATTGGGTAAATTGCTTTCGCCGCAACATGGGCTTTGGCAAAATGCAGAGCCTGCCGATAAAAACTTTTCGGAAGATTTAAAATTCCCGAATTTGAAAGGCAAAACCTCTGTGTATTTTGATGAAAGGCTTGTGCCGCATGTATTTGCTGAGCAAGAGAACGATGCCTATTTTGTGCAAGGGTATTTGCATGCAAAGTTTAGGCTGTTTCAAATGGAATTGCAAACCTACTCTGCGGCAGGGCGTGCTAGCGAAGTGGTGGGCGAAATTGCTTTAACACACGATAGAGAATTTAGGCGTTTGGGAATGGTGTATGCTGCTGAAATTGCATTGAAAGAAATTGAGAAAAGCCCTATTTCGAAAATGAGTTGCGATGCATACACAGCGGGTGTAAACGCATACATAGCCACGCTTACAGAAAGTAGTTTGCCTGTAGAATATAAATTACTCGGTACAAAACCAGAGCTTTGGAGTAATTTAAAATCGGCTTTGTTTTTAAAATATATGGCATACGATTTAAGTGCCCATGAAACCGATTTTGAAATGACGAATGCAAAGCATTTTTTTTCGGTGACGGATTTTAATTTGTTGTATCCTGCCGTGCAAGACTCTTTAGATCCAATAATACCGAAGGGTACAAAATTTGCACCTGCATCTATAAAACCAATTGCGCCAAAAAATGTGGACTCTGCATATTTTAGTACCGATATTGTAAGTGCCGAAGAAAGCGAAAAACCAGATGCAGCCAATGGTAGCAACAACTGGGCCGTGGCTGCAAAAAAAACAAAAGATGGTGCGCCTATACTTTGTAATGATCCGCACCTTGGTTTAAACTTGCCATCTATTTGGTACGAAATGCAATTGAGTACACCAAGCTTTAATGCATATGGCGCTACGTTTCCTGGTTCGCCAAGTGTTATTATTGGGTTTAATGATAGCTGTGCTTTTGGGTTTACAAATGGTGGGAGAGATGTGAGGGATTATTATGAAATAAAATTTAAAGACAATACAAGAAAAGAATATTGGTTTAATAATGAGTGGAAAAAAACGGAGTTGAAAGTAGAAACAATAAAAATTGCTGGTAAGCCTTCATTTATTGATACTGTGGCCTACACTGTGTTTGGGCCTGTGATGTATGATGAAAGTTTTAATGGTGGCAGACAAACAAATAATAAAAGTTATGCGGTGCGTTGGAAAGCGCATGATGCTAGCAACGATTTTATGGTGTTTAATTTATTGAACCATGCAAAAAATTATGCAGATTATAATGCTGCTGTTACTAATCTTTCTACACCTGGGCAAAACTGTGTGTTTGCTTGTAAGAATGGTGATATTGCATTGCGTACACAAGGCAGTTGGCCTGCAAAATGGAAGGGACAAGGCGATTTTGTAATGCCTGGTGTGGATAGTTCGTACATGTGGCAGGGAATTATTCCGCAGAGTGAAGTACCTTTTCAGTATAATCCAGAAAGAGGATTTGTGAGTAGTGCCAATCAAAAACCTGTGGATGAAACGTACCCTTACTATATTGGCAGAGAGTATCCGATTGTGCGGGGTTTGTTGATTAATAAAAAACTTGCTGGCATGCAACAAATAACGCCGCAAGATATGATGGCATTGCAAACAGAAAATTTTAATTTGTATGCACAAGAAATGATGCCTGTGTTTATGAAACGCATAAATACAACTTCGTTTAATGCGGATGAACAAAAATATTTTGCATTGTTATCGTCTTGGAATTTGAGAAACGATTTGGACTCAAAAGGCGCAACGGTGTATGATGAATTGTTTAAAAAGTTTAAAGAAAATGTGTTTAAAGATGAATTTGCAAATGCTCCAAAACCAATACAAATGCCATTTGAAAGTACGTTGATAGAGGCAACGCTAAAAGATACTGCTTATAAGTTTTTTGATGATGTAACAACTACACAAAAAGAAACATTGGTAGATATGGCTACACAATCTTTTAAAGAAGCGGTGGTGGCGTTAAAGAAAATAGAGGTAGATGGAAAATTAGATTGGGCAAAAGATAAAGGCACACGCATTAATCATCTATTAAAACTTGATCCGTTTAGCAGAATGAATTTGCCCATTGGTGGAGGAAGTACAATGATAAATGCTACAAAAGAAAAACATGGGCCAAGCTGGAGAATGATTGTGAACCTGACTGCTAAAACTGAGGCCTATGGCGTGTATCCGGGTGGGCAAAACGGAAACCCAGGTAGTAAGTTTTACGACAACTTTGTAGATGAATGGGTAGCAGGAAAATATTATACTTTGTGGATGATGACCAAAGACGAAACAAAAGACGCTCGAGTAAAATGGACAATGAATTTTACTAATTAGGAATGCCACGAATGCCCGAATTTTTATTAACTAATTTAAAAATAATCTTTACAAAATGAAATTTTTTATATCTACAATATTGATTGCTGCTTTAAGTTTTGCAGCTTGTTTATTTTTTCCTTGGTGGGTTATTGCTATTGCAGGTTTTGCGGTGGCATTTGCAATTCCGCAAAAAAATGGTTTGGCATTTTTATCTGGCTTTATTGCACTTTTTATTTTGTGGGCAGGTATGAGTTTTTATATGAGCAGTGCTAATGGTAATTTGTTTGTTCATAAAATATCAATGTTGTTTTTAAAGGCCGATAATCCTACTTTCTTATTTTTGCTTACCGGCTTTATCGGTGGATTGGTAGCGGGTTTAGGAAGTTTGAGTGGGAGGTTGTTTAAGAAGACGATGGTAAAAAACTAAATTAAATCTACAAAATTAGAGTTGTTTTTTTCGGGAAATGCATAAATATTTGTTTTCTATTTTATTTATCCCTTACTATTCTTTGTTTTTTCATTAAAGTATTGTTTATTAATATTTTAAGTGAAACTTATTAAAAAATTACCATCATTTTACTATAACTTTTGTAAAAAATTACCATCATTTTGATATAATATTTATAAATAATTACCCTCATTTTGTGCAAAACTGTATATCTTTGCATAAGTGTTACAACGAAAAATTATATCTCAATTAGAAAACTGGGCTGCATCAGCAGATAGAAAACCACTAATACTTAGAGGCGCAAGGCAAGTTGGTAAAACTACAGTAATAGAACAATTTTCAAAACAGTTTGACCAGTACATAAACATAAACCTCGAACGGAAGGCAGAAAAAGAAGCTTTTGAAAATTATACTACTATAGATGAATTGGTAAAGCAATTATTTTTCATAAAACAAAAATTGTATTCCAAAAAAGAGAAAACACTTTTGTTTATAGATGAGATACAAGAAGTACCCGAAGCGCTAAATTTACTCCGTTATTTTTATGAAGATACTCCCGAAATTTTTGTAATAGCTGCAGGCTCTTTATTAGAATTTGTTTTTAGAAAAGATATAAATATTCCTGTAGGCAGGGTCGAAAATTTAGTGCTAAACCCTTTTTCGTTTGAAGAGTTTTTAATGGCATTAAATGATGAAACTGCCTTGAAACAATTGCATCAAATACCCATGAGCAATTTTGCTCATGAGCGCATGTTGCAGTTGTTCAACAAATATATTTTAATAGGCGGAATGCCCGAAGCTATAAAAAAATATATTCAACACCAAGACTTAAAGCTACTCGATAAAACGTATGAAAATTTGCTTGC
>JAYTGY010000420.1:0-9893 GCA_043733065.1 Ferruginibacter sp. | reverse complement strand
CTTACTTTTGCCGCGGAGAGCTGGCAGAGTGGTCGATTGCGGCAGTCTTGAAAACTGTTGACTGTTACAGGTCCTGGGGTTCGAATCCCTAGCTCTCCGCATTATAGCTTATCAAATAATATTAAATCCTTGCAAACTCAATGTTTGCAAGGATTTTTTATTTGGAGTAACCCCAAATCATTCAAATTCTCTCAAATAAAATGGACTAAATCGAGACCTTTTTCAAGTCTCTCATTTAGGTCTCGGTAAAACGCTGAAACCCTTTACTAGTATATATTTTATGAATAATTAATTACAAAACACTAACTATTTTTAGTACATTTATAACGATACGAAATAACGAAAAGAACAATTCCATGCACCTGTCTTTTCAGGTAAAATCATCAAAAACAAACGAATTTGGCAAAGCACCCATTTATGCAAGACATACCATTAATGAAGTAAGAATAGAGTTTTCAATAAAGGGATTTATTGAACCAGAAAAATGGAAACAAAGCAACTATTGCCAAAGGAAACACCGAAGAAATAAAAAACATAAACGCAACCATCGTTGCTATTCGTACAAAAATATTTCAACATTACAACAGGCTATTAGAAAGTGATAAACACATTTCTGTAGAAACAGTAAAAAATTCTTACTTCGGCATTTCGGAAAAAAGTAATGCTATTGTAGCGGTTTTTGAATACAACACCTCTATCTCAAATAATGTGACAATCTTAAATATACATTAGTTGAAAAGAAAGATTAAATATGATGAAATAACATAGACTTAAAATAAGCTCTTCGCAAAAAATGAGTTACACTCTTTACATTCATACACTTTTTTATTTAAGTAAATCGCTATACTATTTTAATCATACTTCAAAACACTTCTGACATATATCATCCTACTTATTGATACATATCATTCCCATTGCAATGTTGTCGATACAACTTTGTAACTCAATTTAATAATTCACATATTAAAATCATATGTGGATAGGGATAACGATTATTAATTTAAAAAATATAATAACCATTATGGAAATTACAAGAAAACTGCTCACTATCGCATTAATGTCGATACTCGTATTCTCAAATTCCTTTGCACAAACTAATCAAAATTTTATAGAAAATAAAGATGGCATGCAGGGATTATGGATATTGGCTTTTGCTTGTATAATACCACTATTAGTAATTATAGCCATACTTTATATAAAATTTAAAGGTCGTTTTGATGAAAGAAATGAGTTGAGCAAAAAAAATAGCACTAACATTTATGAAGAAGAATTAAAAACATTAGATACTGCACAAATTAATAAACTCATCAAAATTAAGAACAAAGATTGCTGTGAAACTTATGAAAGTGAAAAGGCAAGTACCAACACAAAATCAAAAATAACAGCTTTTCTTTGTTTTTTGCTTATTACTTCTGTAAGTGGGTTTGCTCAAACCACTTCTTCTACTACCAAACCTTTTTTAAGCCAACCTGGTATTATTATTACAATTATATTATTGCTTATACCAATACTGCTAGGTGTTGCTTTTGCGTTGGTAAAAGCAAACAATGCCTTAAAATCTTTTACCAATGCAAAAAAAATAGATGAGGCAAAAGGTTTTGCAGCGTACATTGATAAATTAGATGATAGTGTTTTAGAAAGCGAATTGTTACAAAGAAAAAGTAATTTAAGTTATACATTAGCTAACAATGAATTATCGGGCACAGAAATGCCAGTAGATACAAAAGGCATAATTAGTAATGTAAGCGATAAACATGCTGTACATTTTACAGCAGTAAAAAGAAGAGCCACTATTCGTCCTGCGTTGGATAAAGATATAACAAAATTAATTTTATGGTATTTAGGTTGCTCAACATTTTGGTTAGTAATAGGCACGGGCATTGGAGAATATGTAGGAATAAAATTTGTAGCGCCAGATGCTGACCATATAAGCTGGTTAAGTTTTGGGAGGCTACGTCCAGTACATACCAATCTTGTTTTTTGGGGATGGGCATCACTAGCTATGATAGGGCTCGGCTATTATGTAGTGCCTACGGTGAGCAATGCAAAAATACACAACATAAAATTAGGTTGGATAGCACTTGTATGTACAAACATAATGGTTATAGCCGGTTCTATTTGTTTAATGAGTGGTATAAGCAATGGTGGCGGAGAGTTTAGAGAATATATTTGGCCCGTTATGGCTTTTTTTGCTGTAGCACTTATTCTTACGCTCTACAATTTTGTTATGACGGTTGCCAAAAGAACTACTAAAGAAATTTATATTTCTAATTGGTACATTATCTCCGCAATTATTTTTACCATCATTGTAGCACTTACTGCATACTTACCTTTTTGGCAAAAGGGAATAGGCGAAACAATTGTGCAAGGATATTTTATGCACTCTGGTGTGGGCATGTGGTTTACATTATACACGCTAGGTTTGATGTATTATTTTATTCCGCAGCAAATAAACAAACCCATTTATGCATATAGTTTAGGCATATTAGCTTTTTGGACACAAATTATTTTTTACACAGTTATAGGCACGCATCACTTTGTATTTAGCGCTATACCATGGTGGTTACAAACGGTAGCAATTGTTGGTAGTGCAGGTATGATTATTCCTGTGCTTGCGGCTACCATTAATTTTACCATGACCTTTAAAGGGCATTGGAATAAGGTTGCAAATAGTTACACATTGCCATTCTTTTTTGTAGCAGTGGTATATTATTTTTTAGTTTCTATGCAAGGCACTGTAGAAGCTTTTAAGTTTACAAATTTACTTTGGCATTTTACCGACTTTACGGTAGCCCATGCCCATGCAGGGTTTTACGGCATCATTACATTTGCATTGTGGGGCGGTATATATGCAATAGTGCCAAGGCTTACAGGCAAAGAACCTCCACAGCATTTTGTAGGTGCGCATTTTTGGATAGCATTTATTGGGTTACTTTTTTATGTAGTTCCACTTTCCATTGGCGCAACTTTAAGAGGATTAATGTGGATGGATAAAAAGCCTTTTATAGATAGTGTAGCTATGATGTTTCAATTTTGGATATGGCGTGCAATTGGTGGTAGTTTAATGTTTATTTCTCACCTCATATTTGCTTATAATTTTTATAAAATGGTAACTAAAGAAGAAAAAATAATAGATGTAAAAGAAGAAGCCATTCACCAATTTGAATTATTAAAAGAAGAAACCATACTCGCTTAATTAAAAAACTATTTTACACAATGAATGTATTTAATGATCATAAAAAATTATATCCCATTGCAGGATTGCTATTTTTAGTACTCACTTATGTATCGGTAATAATGCCTGCATTGGCCAATCAAAAAAACAATATGCCGCTGCCTGGCTCTGTAGAATTGAGTGGAGATGCGCTTGCAGGAAAAAATGTGTATGTGGCTGAAGGTTGCATGGGCTGCCACTCTCAACAAGTTCGCAATGTAGATATGGATAAAGTATTTGGAAACCGCCCAGGTATTGCATCGGACTATGCAAATTTAAAAAGAATGAATGTTTGGCAAAATACTGCAACTGTTATGGGTACTGAAAGAACAGGGCCCGACCTTACAAATGTAGGTGTAAGACAACCAAGCAAAGATTGGAACTTAATGCATTTGTTTAATCCACGTTCGGTAGTAGCACAATCCATTATGCCATCTTACGAGTGGATGTTTGAGATAAAAGAAAACCCATTGAAAACAGATGTAGTAGTAAATGTGCCTGCAAGTTTTTTAAATGGTAAGGTTGGAAAAGTTGTTGCAAAAAAAGAAGCATTACAATTATTGGCATACATACAATCGCTTAAACAAACACCCCTACCCGATGCTGTTAAACCAATGGAATTTTTATATAAAAAAGAAGAAAAAACTTTAGCCGCAAATGGCACAAGTGACGCTGCAACTGCTTTTAATGGCAAAACATTGTATAGCTCAAATTGTCAAAGTTGCCACCAAGAAAATGGGGAAGGCTTGAAAGGTGCATTTCCTCCATTGAAAGGAAGCACAGTAGTAAAAGGTGAAGATTTAGAATTGTATGTAGATATTATTATGAATGGATATGATGCAAGAGCAGAATATGGTGTAATGGCAGCTGTGGGAACTAATATGAATTTTAATGAACAACAAGTAGCAGCAATTATAAATTATGAAAGAAGTAGTTGGGGCAATATGGCAAAAAAAGTAAGCCCCGAAGAAATAAAAAAGATAATGGATTTTGTAAAAATAAAAGCGAGTGCTAGTAAATAATAGTAACATTATTGGAAAATATTGTATAAAATAAAAAAAATAAGCGTTGCAAATGAAAGAGGTTCGAGTTTATAGGAGTGTCAGGCTGAGCTTGTCGAAGCCGTTGCGCTACTTCAAACCCGCCTTCGACAAGCTCAGGCTGACATTCTAATAATTCAGAAGTAAATAAAGCAATTTATAAAACATGAAAAAAATAATTGCAATACTAAGTTTCCTCCTCCCCTTTATATCAATGTACGCATGCCCAGTATGCAAAAGAGCGAATGCAAAAAAAGCTTTTGGAAGTATAAGCCATGGTGCTGGCCCCAATAGCAATTGGGATTATGTAGTAGTGTGGATTACGATTGCTATATCTTTAATTGCATTGTTTTATAGCATAAAATGGTTGATAAAACCTGCTGAAAAAAATGAAGATCATATTAAATATTCTATTTTAAATTTTGAATAATCATGAATACAAAAAGTACAGTACTAATATTTATGGATGATGAGCATAAACCATTTGGAGAATATTTTGCGCCCATAAATTTTGAATTGGATACAAGAAAATTAGTGGATGGTGAGCATATGCTAAAAATTGTAAGTAAAGACCCATTTGGAAAAGAAGGCATACGAAAAATACCTTTTGTGGTACGTAATGGCCCATCAGTAGCTATAGAAGGCATTAGGGATAATGATGTTGTAGATGGAGTAATACCAATAATGATAAATGCCTACGGTAAGGGTGATCAAAAAAAGTTTTTAATAGAAGGTAGCGAAACACCAAGATCAATACCTGCTTGGGTTTGGGCAATTGTAATTGGTTTTGTGGGTTGGGCTGTTTACTATGCCATTATTTCTATGAATATGAGTTTATAATTTGTAACAATTTAAAATAAATACGATGAAAGATACTACCGCACATTTACACATTCTTTGTCAAGATTGGACAAGAATATTGCAGTTTTATAAAGACGAAATTCCATTCTTTAAAAAAAGATTAGAAGAAGTTGCCTCAAAAAATACTGGAGAAGATGTACTCAAACAAGTAGAGCATTTTGAAAACGAATTTAAAATTATGAACAATAATTTAGATGAATTATTGCATGATGTAAATTTAAAACAAGATGCATTGATGAAGGGTGCTTTGGAAAAACCTAACTTCATTAATGTAAAAATGATAGAAACAGATGGCGATTTAGAATCATTAATTGATTTTACTGAAATAGAATTAGCGAAAACTAAAAAAGATTTCTATCGGTTTTTGTCTAATAATTTGTAAAATCAATATTATGATTATTAAAGAAATATTAGCAAAGTTAGAAACGAAACATCAGCCAATAGCCAAGGCTTTGTATAAAACAGATGCATTAAAAGTATTAGCAATTGCATTAAAAAAAGGATTGGTTTTAAAAGAGCATAAAGCGCACTTACCATCTAAATTAATTGTAATGGAAGGATTTATTATGTATAAAAATATGTATATGGAACATTTCTTAAACAAACATGATGCATATATAATACCAACAGATAAAACAAATTTTGTAGAAGCAATAGGATACTCACTTTGCATACTCATACAAGGCTGGGGCGTATAATTCTTTTTACTATGTCCACTTTAAAACATAAACAAAAGAATAATTCTTTTACAAAAAATAAGATACAACTTGTAAAGAGTGGTAAGCAATATTTTGATTTGTTATTGGAACTAATACAGAAAGCAGAAGAAAGTATTCATTTACAATCATACATTTTAGCTGATGATGAAACTGGCGTACTTATTACTAATGCACTTAAAATAGCCATACAAAGAAATGTTGCTGTTTATATTTTGGCAGATGGCTATGCATCCAAAAGTTTGTCCAACAAATTTATTGAAGATTTAAAATTAGCGAAGATTCAATTTCGCTTTTTTGAGCCATTGTATAGAAGTAAATACTTTTATTTTGGCAGACGAATGCATCAGAAGTTGATGGTAGTAGATGCAAAATATGCGGTAGTTGGTGGAATGAATATTGCAGATAGGTACAACGATTTACCTGAACTCCCTGCCTGGCTTGACTTTGCTGTATATACTGAAGGTCCCATAGCAAAAGAATTGTGTGTACATGCTTGGAAATCTTGGAACGATTTTCCTAAAAAAATGGGCTTAACACCATGCGAAGAAAAAGAAATAGCTTTTAATTTTACTGAAAACGAAACTAGCCTTGTACGTATGCGTCGCAATGATTGGGTAAGGCGCAAGAACGATATTTCTACTACCTATTTTGATATGTTGCGACATGCCGATTCGCATATTACCATCATGTGCAGCTACTTTTTACCCGGTAAAATAATTAGAAAATTACTTAGGCAAGCTTCGGCGAGGGGTGTAAAAATAAAATTAATTGTAGCAGGGCAATCGGATGTAAAAATAGCAAAAGCGGCAGAGCGATGGATGTACGACTGGTTGTTGAGATACAATATTGAACTACATGAATACCAACCAACAGTACTGCATGCAAAAGTAGCAGTATGCGATGGAAAACTTTGTAGCATTGGCTCCTACAATATCAATGATATAAGTGCATTTGCAAGTATTGAATTAAATATAGATGTACTTAATGAAAGTTTTGCTTCAAAAGTAGAAAACACTTTAGAAGAAATAATTAAAAATGATTGTGCACTTATTAGTAAAGAAAAACACCTTCAAACCAAAAATATTTTTAAACAATTTTTTAGGTGGTGTAGTTATAAGATATTTCGCATGGGTTTTTATATGGTTACATTTTATTTTAAAAGGAGAGAATAAATGGAAAATAGCAATAGTAATAATTTTAGGCGACCTACAAACTGGTATGTTATTACTGGTGGCCCAAGCTCTGGCAAAACAACCACTGTAAATATTCTTAAAGAAAGAGGATATATTACAACCATTGAGCATGCAAGGCATTATTTGGATATGCAGCGCTTGAAGGGAAAAACAATTGAAGAAGTTAGAAAAAACCAGAGAGAATTTCAATTGCGGGTTTTGGATTTGCAAATTAAGCAAGAGAAACAAATTTCGCCTGAGGTGCTCGTTTTTCTTGATCGAGCTATTCCCGATGCACTAGCTTATTATCGCTTCTTAAATATACCCGAAGATGAAAAATTATTACATGCTATCTCACATGTTTGCTACAAGAAAATTTTTATTTTAGATTGCCTTCCCATGGTGCAAGATTATGCACGCAAAGAAGATACTACAGCACAAAAAAGATTACATAATTTACTTACCGAAGTTTATGAATCATTTCCTTTTCCTGTAATACATGTTCCTATACTCACACCCGAAGAACGGGTAGATTTTATTTTAAAAAATATGGAATAAAAAGAAGTAAAATTCCCTGACGAATCTCATTAATCCCACTGACCTGCATCTTTGATTTCACTTTCATCTTACCATACTTTTGTGCTATCAAATTAATTATTAAAACAAATAAAAAAGGAGGACAACATGGGAACACAAGCCTTAACAAAAACAAATGGTGGTAGTCGCAATCTATCTGTGTTTGACAATTTTTTCAAACCTTGGAATGAATGGTTTGATGATGGCGGTTTTCTTGGCTCTGCAATGAACTTACCAGCAGTAAACATTACCGAAAGCAAAGATAAGTATGCGGTATCGCTAGCTGCACCAGGGTTAAAGAAAGACGATTTTAAAATAGCTATTGATGGCAATATGCTAACCATTAGTAGCGAAAAAGAAGAAAACAAAGAAGAAACCGACAAGAAATTTACTCGCAAAGAGTACAGTTATTCCTCTTTTAGCCGCAGTTTTACACTGCCAGAAGAAATTAATAAAGATAGCATTGATGCTAAGTACGAAGATGGAGTGCTAAATATTACTTTGCCAAGAAAAGAAGAGGCTAAAGCACCAGCAGCTAAACAGATAGCTGTAAAATAAGCCAGCCTAAGCTTGGCTTTAAAAGCCCCGCTACAAATTGTAACGGGGCATTTTTAATTAATTGATTTATATGAACGATATAAAACTTTGGTTAGATTCTTATGATGATATTTATTCTGATTTTGATAGTAGGCATTATCTTAAAAGAAGAATATCGGAAGATTTTTTATATGAATTAAGAAATGAATTGACATTTACAAAAACGGAAATTAACCATATTATATTGCTACTCCCACAAAATAAAAGAAATGCAGTATCGGAAGAAATAGTAGCAAAAGGGCTTTCCAATTATTTTAAAACGCAATATAAATTTCACAAAAAAGAATGTGCGCATAAACTAAATGAAGGCATCTTGCTTTTTGTTGTAGGGTTGGTAATTATGCTTGTTAACTCTTTTTTTAGCTTCGCTTACAAAGAATCTTTTCTAATTATTTTTTTAAGAATATTATTAGAACCCGCAGGTTGGTTTTTATTGTGGGCTGCATTTGATTTTTTGTATTATGATTTTGCCAAATTAAAAACAGTAAGAAACAGTTTCCAACTACTTAGCAATGTTGAAATAACATTTAACCATAGTGAATGATAATTACTTTCATGATTTCAATCAGATATCATACTAATCAATATTTGCATTTTAAATTTCAAACTAAAATACCTTACATATAAAAATATGTATTCTACAATGAGGAACGATACTAACAGCAATTTTAAATTGGATCATATGCCTGAACTAAAATTAAAACAACTACAATATGAAACCGATACTTGGAAGCGTTTACTTGCCTTTATGCAAGAAGAAAATGTGCATTTAAAAAATAGGCTTTCGGATGTGCTTAAAATTAAATTTGATAACAATTTATTAGAAGAAGTAGAGATTTTTCAAGCTAGTTTTATAAAAGAAGATGAGTTGATAAGTTTTTTGCGAAACGAAGTAGCAGAGATAGATAGTGAATTGGTAAAAGATATTTTTGTAGATGGAAAAATTAATAAAATGTTAGAAAAAAAAATGACACTGCTTCGCAAAAATTTAACAAGCGCAGAAAAAAGATTTGATAAAATGAAATTGGCTTTTAAAAACTACTTGGCTCAAAATATTTAAACACAATATGAAAAATACTAATTCTTTAAAAATTTTATTTTTCTGTATTATGGCTTTGCAAGTAAATGTTGCAATTAGCCAAATTACACCAGAACAATTAGCGCAATATATAGCCGAAAAAAAAATTCCTAACACAATTGATAACAGGCGTGCCTCAGATATTACAATTTTTTACGAGTACTTACACTACAAAACCGCTTGGATAAAAGAAACAAATTTGGATAATCGTAACACTTTATTTGAAGCCTTAAAACAATCTTCTGCTTTAGGATTAAGAGAAAAAGATTATCAATACAATTTTATAGAAGTGCTAAAAAAAGGCAATACATATTTACAAACAATTAGCGATTCTATAGATGCTGAAATTTTGCTTACAGATGCTGCAATTCATTTTTATAAAGAAATTACGATGGGCAATACCAAGCCATCATTGGGTTTTAATGGTATAGACGAAGTTTTAGAGTGTTACGATATTCCAACAATATTAGCAGAATATGTGCTTAAGAAAAAGTTAACCTTACTTCAAAAAGATATTGATCCGCCTCTAAAAGAAATTGGTGCTTTAGAAGCAAAAATTAAATGGCTAACAGATATAATGGCAAATGATAATTTTAAGGAAGTGACCATTGAATCGAATAAAGTTATAACTACTAA
>JAYTGY010000419.1:0-19433 GCA_043733065.1 Ferruginibacter sp. | reverse complement strand
TACATCTGTATGTGTTGCTGCTGCTGCTAACGCTGCTGCTGGTTGACCAATTGTTACAGATACTGTTGAAGTACATCCGTTCGCATCAGTTACTGTGTAAGGATATACACCTGCTGCTAAGCCTGTAAATGTTCCTGTTCCTGTGTAAGGAGCAGTTCCACCTGTTGCTGTTATTGTTGCTGTTCCTGTTGATCCACCGAAGCACAATACATCTGTATGTGTTGCTGCTGCTGCTAACGCTGCTGCTGGTTGACCAATTGTTACAGATACCGTTGAAGTACATCCGTTGGCATCAGTTACAGTGTAAGGATATACACCTGCTGCTAAGCCTGTAAATGTTCCTGTTCCTGTGTATGGAGCAGTTCCACCTGTTGCTGTTATTGTTGCTGTTCCTGTTGATCCACCGAAGCACAATACATCTGTATGTGTTGCTGCTGCTGCTAATTGTGTAGGTTGCGTAACCGTATAACTCACCGTCAACGATTGACCTACATAATCTTCTGCAGTTATGGTATAAGACCCAGCTATTAAACCGCTGAAAGTAGGTGTCGTCTGCCATGTAGCACCTGCATCTATACTGTATCTATATGGAATAGCACCACCAGTAGCTAATACCGTTATACTGCCATTATTGCCTCCAAAGCAACTTACATTTACTGTAGTTTGCAGTGTAACAACAAAAGGCTCCAATATAGTATATTGAATTTCTGAATGGTTGTTAGTGATATCAATATCTACTAATGATTGAGTAGCATTGTTATGATTTGTAATAAGAATATCTGCTACCGCTAATGAAGTACCTGCTACTGCTCCTTTTACATCAAAGCTAGCTACAGCATCATAATCTATTGGTAACTCAGCAATCTGATCTCCCATTAGTATTTGATGACCTGCTACTGTAGAAACTGTCCAAGCAAATTCTGTTGGAAGCACTGTTGTTATTGCGGCAGGGTTATTTAGGATAAATTTAGTTCCTAAATCAATTTTTACCTTAATAGTACCGCTTGGTACTGCATGCTCCAAACTAAAGTTTAAGATTGGAACATTAAGCGTATTAACTGCTAAGTATGGTATTAAGTTAGCGTTAATAAAATTTGTAGATGCATCTGTAAGGTTTATAGCTACTAATGCAGGGTCAGATTCTATTACTGTTGCAAAAGTTACAGAAATAGTATGTGCCAAAGAAAGGTTAGTGAGCGTGTAAGTGCTAACCGCCCCTACTGATACGCCATCCACCAATACATTTGCAATAACATGTCCTGCATCTGGCGTAATTGTAAATGCCTGATTTGATCCGCATGGTACTGAAACAGCACCATTTGGTGATATTGAACCGCCTGTGCCTGCAGATACAGTAACTATATAATTGATTAAACTAAAGTTTGCAGATATAGTATGATTTGCAGTTACATTGCTAAAAGTGTACGTGCTAATTGGGCCTTGTGATAAACCATCTACCAGTACATCAGCAATTTGATAACAATTAGATCCTGACCTAGCAGTTGATGCTATAGTATAAGTTGCATTGCTACCGCAATTTACTACGCTTACTCCAGATGGTGTTACAGCACCATTAGTTCCATTAGTTGCGGTGATTGTATAAGTATTTATTACATAAGTTGCACTAATTGTATGGTTTGCTGTTACATTACTGAATGTATAGGATGCAACTGCTCCTACCGATACACCGTCCACCAATACATCAGCTATGCTATAACATGTATTTGGTGATATCGTGTAAGTTGTATTGTTACCGCAATTTACTATGCTTGCTCCAGCTGCTGTTACAGTGCCGTTAGCACCGCTAGTTGCAGTGATTGTATAAGTATTTAGTACGAAAGTTGCACTAATTGTATGAAGCGCTGTTACATTGCTGAATGTATATGTTCCAATTGCTCCCTGCGACACACCATCCACTAAAACATCTGCTATACTATAACAAGCATTTGGTGTAATGGTATAAGTTGCGTTGTTACCACAATTTACTACGCTTGCTCCAGCAGGTGTTACACCGCCGTTAGCGCCGCTTGATGCAGTGATTGTATAAGTATTTAGTACAAAGGTTGCACTGATAGTATGATTCGCCGCTACACTGCTAAATGCATATGTTCCAACTGTTCCAACTGATACACCGTCCACCAATACATCAGCTATGCTGTAGCATGCATTTGGTGTAATTGAATATGTTTGACTACCTGTTCCAAAACAAGAAAGTGTAGTAACACCTGCTGGTGAAATAGTTCCGTTAGGTCCTGCCGAAGCAGTTATTGTATAATTAGGATTAACTGTTACTGTTACACTTCCTGTAGCAAAACAACCTGAAGCTGCTTCTGTAGCTGTTACTGAATATGCCGTTGTAGCAGTTAATGCTGGTGTTGTTGGGTTAGCAATAGTAGCTGAAGCTGTTAAACCTGTGGCTGGAGTCCATGCATAATTTAAAGCCTGAGGCGCAAACCTCCATGCCTCATTTGCCGCAGTAGTCCAAGTTCCAGAATTTCTACCTGGAGCGGCTACGCCCAAAGTACCACCAACATTCTCAATACCAATTGCTTTAGTGGCAGTTGATGTTAAGCCATTGCCCAATAATAGTACATCGATAGTACCATTTTCATTTAATATAATTTGAGATGTGTTATTATCTGTAGAACTGAATACATGTACGTTTTCATAGCTAACAACAAATTTCCTGTTAGGTGCAACACCATTAACAAAATAACGTGTCGTTCCAAAAGGAGTGGTACTCAAATCTTGATCAATCCATGGGCCTGCAATAAAGTTATCGAGGTTACCACCTGCTGTAGGAATGGTTTGAGATGTCCATGAAGAATTACCAGGGTTACCACTTGCTAATACTACTGCACCAAACTGAACATTTCCGTTTGTTGCAATACGAACAGTGCTATAAGAAACACCATAGTATGTAAAGCTAAATGGCAAACTAATATTATCCCAATATCCATCATCCAAACTATTACCTGCTCGGGTTGGTGTTACTGCTGCAACACCTCCAGTTGACAACACTGTTGACGTAACTGGCACTTCAATTGATACTGGAATAGATGCTACTGAATAGTTAAGTGAAGGTGTTGTAATAGCAACTGCATTTAATGCAGATGTAGAACCGTCACATATTGTAGCTGGTGTGGCTGTTAATGAACTAAACGATACTGCCGGACCTACCGTTACTGTTTGTGAAGCTGTGCTTACACAACCATTAGCATCGGTACCTGTTACTGTATATGTTGTACTAGCTGTAGAACTTGCTGTAACTGCAGCACCTGTTGTTGGTGCTAAAGCTGTAGTTGGCAACCAAGTATAAGTTGCAGCACCACTTGCCGCTAAATCTACTGTGCCTGTACCACAAATACGTGCTATTGCAGGTGTTGGTGTTACTGTTACTGTTGGTAAACCGTTTACAACAACTGTAGCAGTTGAAGTAACCGAACCACTGCAAGCATCGGTAATAGTACAAGTAAATGTATATGAACCAGCTGTTTTATTGGTTGTTATTGTTTGTGTATTTGGATATACACCACCTATACCATCGCTCCAAGTATAAACGAATGGAGCTCCACCGCCTGTTTTATTGGCAGTTAATGTAAAGTTGCCACCTGCACAATAAGGTGCTGCAGAAACAGTAGCTGGTAAAGAAACCAATGGATCTACAGTAACTGTAGTTGTAGCAGTTGCTGTACAACCTAAATTATTTGCTGTTAGTGTGAAAGTTTTTGTTGCAGATATTGCGTTTGTTAAAGTAGTTTGACTATTAGGACTAACTACATCTCCCGCTGGAGCCCAAGCGTAAGAAACAGCTACACTTTGTGGTGTAAAGCTATACATTCTTCCACTTGCTGGCGATGTTGTGATCGTATTATTCGCTGTAGCTATGCTTGCAGTATTTGTAGTAAAGCTAATGCTTTGGAAATTGGTTGCACTACCTGTCATTCCCGAAGATGCAGAAGCAGATGTACCCATTGCACCATAGCGGTACTCTATTGCATTTGTACTTTCGTACAACCACAATTGGAAAGTGCTATTTGCAGCACCTGTAAGTACCCTTGGATTGGTTACAAACCATTGTATTTTGAATATTCTAGATGGAGCACTACCTGTAGTTACCACTTTTGCATTACCATCAGTACCAGTTGCTAAATCATCCCATACTGGGTATATTTTTGGAAGGTTTGATGTGCTAGTAACAGCATTAGTAAATTCACTTGAAGCAGCAGTAGCGCCTAAGCGTATCCAACCGTCTGGTGAAATTGAGTATTGTGTAAAAGCAGTTCCGTTGAAATTAAATGTGAATGGTAATGTTAATACTCCAGATGGCGTATCATCACCAGTACTACCACTAGTAGTATTAGCTACTATAACAGTTGTTGAACCTGTCATCGGATCTAAACTTGCACCGGTAGATGTGCCAAAAGTATAAGCATTGACCGTGGTAGGAATAGATGTAGTAGCCGAACCTGTTAAAGTAGATGTTGCACCACTACATATTGTAGATGGTGTAGCCGTAGCTGTTACATTTTGCGGCGTTGTTGCCACTGTTACTGTTTGTGTAGCAGTGCCCACACAACCATTTGCATCCGCACCTGTAACGGTATATGTTGTAGTAGCTGTAGGACTTGCAGTAACGGGCGAGCCTGTTGTTGGTGTTAATGCCGTTGTAGGCGACCAAGTATAAGTAGCTGCACCGCTTGCGGCTAAACTAACCGAACCTGTACCACAAATAAGTGCATTTGCAGGTGTTGGTGCTAGTGTAACTGTTGGTACACCATTTACAGTAACACTTAGTTCCGAAAATTCTGCACTTCCACAAGCATCTAAAATTTTGCAACTAAAGAAATATGAACCTGCTGGCAAGTTAGCAGTAATGGTTTTAGCATCTGGATATGTTCCACCTGCACCATCATCCCATATATAAGAGAATGGAGCACCACCGCCTGTATGATTGGCAGTAACGGTAAAGTTGCTTCCTGCGCAATTAGGTGTAGATGCAGTAGCAACTGATGGAATTAAAGCATCTACAGTTACTGTTGTTGTAGCTGTTGTAGCACATCCCGCATTGCTAGCAGAAACCGTAAATATTTCTGTTGCACTTATAACATTGGTTAATGTAGTTTGTGCGTTCGGACTAACCACATCTCCTACCGGTGTCCATGCATAAGTAAGAGCAATGCTTGGAGCGGTAAATGTATAAATTGTACCGCTAGGGATGTTTATAGCAGAAGCTATAAGAGTATTTTCTGTAGCGATACTGGTTGTTGCATAAGGACTAGTTGTACTAGTTGGTGTAACACTTATAAAGTTAGCAGCAGCACCAGAAATACCAATACTAGCTGTTGGAGCAGATAGTGTAGCACTAATTGAACCATAAACAAACTCTATTTTTCCGGTAGTTTCATATAAACGTGCCTGCATATTTATAGTAGGGTTGGTAGTAGAACCTGCTCCTGCCACATGCAATCCTGTCCACTGTACGGTAAGTACACGGCTTCCAACTGCACCAGTTGTAAGATATTGAACAGTACCACCTGTAATATTATTATCGTCCCAGAAAGGCGCAATAGTATTAGCGGTTGTAGCTAATGCATTACCACTAAGACCTGTACCTGCTGTTGTTTGCCCGAGTATCAGTAATCCATTGGTAGAAGCGGCAAATACTGTTTGCGATATTCCGTTATAGTTAAACGCAAATCCAATTGGTAAGTTACCAGTTGAAGCATCATCTGGTAAAGTAAACGTAACTGCTGTTCCTGTAATAGCAGCGTATGTACCTGTAGAACCAGAGAATGTATATGCGTTTGGAAGGGCTGCAATATTTTGCATATACCCTGTAGCAGAAAGCGAAGAAGTAGTACCTGTACATATTGTTGCAGGACTAGCCGTTGCTGTTATATTTTTAGGATAAGCTGCAACTGTTATTACTGAAGTAGCTGTTTTAACACAACCATTAGCATCTGTACCTGTTACGGTGTAAGTAGTTGTTGAAGCTGGTGAAGCTACTACAGTGGCACCAGTTGTTGGTGTAATACCTGCTGTAGGAGTCCATGTATATGTTGACGCACCGCTTGCTGTAATCGTAACGGCTGTACCACCTGGTGTACAATAAGAAGCAGCACTAGGAGAAACCGTAACAGTAGGCAATGGATTTACTAAAACTGATTTTTCAGGAGTAGTAAATGATAAGCCGCTATTAGTACAAGATACTACACATATATAATACGTGCTAGCTGCCAATGCACCTGTAGCCTGTGTAGAAGATGTACCCAATGTAGTTGTATAAGGACCGCCTGGCGTTGTACTAGATGACCATTGATAAGTAATTCCAATGTCACTATAAACTGTGCTTAAAGTTAACGAAGTACCTAACCCTGTACAAACAGCCGCAACACCACTAATAGTAGATGAAGCAGGTGTTCCTGTACAAAGTGGTAATGGTACGCCATTTAATTCCCACGCACCCATATCTGGTGCAGTACCTGTACTTGTAGAACCAGCATTACCGAAACGTATTGTTCCTGCATAGTCATCTGTATATGTTGCAATATTGGTTGCACCACTTTCAATAGATGTCGCTGCTGTTGTATTGAATTTTAGAAAGTTTGCACTAGAACCTACTACACTTTGCCAAGTTGGATTTTCTGAAACAGAAAGCGCATCCCTTGGTGCAATAGCACCTGCTGTAAACACCCCAGTTTTGTAAGCTGCAAGTGTTTGTGCAGCGCTTGTTCCATCACTGTATATTAAATTGCTTGTACCCGGTGTACCTGCATAAAATAAGTTATTGTTGGAAGTGGCAGCATAGTTAGCAAGGTTAGTTGCTGCTCCTGCACTTCTGCGGTAAGCAACCGTTAACCCAGTACCTGCAGCAGTAGAAGTATTTACAATAATATTATTCCTTAGATTCAATGCCGCAGTTGTGGCAGTTGCACTAATTGTATGGAAAATACCAGTAGTAGCAAAGTTGACTCCAGATGAAGTTGCATTAATATTAACTGTGTTATAGTAAACATTAAGCGCTGATGCAGCTGTAGTAGAAGTAAGGTTAATACCAATTATTGCCGATGCAGGCGAAGTAACCGTTGCTGCACTGGCCCTAAGATCGCCAATCAAGTTATTGTTCACATTTACTGCAATACCCGCTGTTACTGCAATACCGTTTACAACAGTAGCAGCATTACTGCCAGATATATCATAAATTTTATTCTTAGATACTGTGGTGCTTGTAGCTGCAGTTGTAGAACCAGTAACAGAAACAGCAACAACAGTGGCAGCACCTGTACTTGACAAAGTGCCAATAGTATTACTATTTATATTACCAGAGGTAGCAGCTGCTGAACTAGACAGACCGATTACTGCACCACCAGTACCTGTAGAAGTTAAACCGGTTATTGTGTTATTTGAAACAGATAAAGCAGAAACAGTTCCACTACTACCTATCAATAAACCTGTAATTGCACTCTGTCCGGTAATATTAGTTATGGTATTGTTAGAAACAGAACCTGGGTTACCAAAATTTGCCTGAAGCGCAATTACCGAACTCGTACCACAAGTCCAGTTACTAAATGTATTTCCTGTTATGGTTTTGGTTGGTGTAGCTCCTGTCCCATCATTATTAAACCATCCTGTAATTGTAGTAGCTCCTGTAACTGTTATGTTTGAAAAATTATTGTTATTGTTTTGAACAGCAGTAGTTGTTACAGACGAAGCTCCATCATTATATAAAGCAATGGTACCTCCAGCACCTGCTTTATTAAACGCAGTAACAATAGAGTTGTTATTTATAGTCTTGAAACCTGCAGCAGGTGCGGTTACACTATTACTAATAAATGTAACACTACCAGTAGTATTCACATTCAAATTAGTAAAAGTATTGCTGCTGATGTTTTGAGAAAGCGAAACAGCCGTATTTGTAATATAAGTTTGAGCGGCTGAAGCAGCAACGTTATATGTTATACCTCTTATATCGTTGGTTTGAATACTTAACGCACAAGTAGCAGCACCACCTGAATTGGAAATACCAAAAAGAGCACCACTAGTAGCGGTAGAAGTGGTGAAAAAACCACCACTTGCATTACCTAACTGATTATTATTAATATTAACAGCCGTTACAACTGCACCTGAATTTATAATACCCGCATACTGACCAGTCGAAGCAGAGGACGAATTATTCCGAATAATATTGGAATTCATGTTGAGAGTGCCAGCGGCACCAGAGTTCGACATAGCGGTAAATGCCGCACTCGTCGCTGTCGCACCAGATATAGCATTACCAATGACCGAGTTACTATTCATATTCATGGTTCCAGGCAACGACAAATTTGTAATGCCGGTAAATCCGCCGGTAGTAATATTTGCGCCACCATTTACACAGTTTTGAACAATATTATTGTTCATGCTCATCGTCGCTGTACTCAATAAAGGAGACAGTCCCTGGTTGTTAATGCCAATAACAGCACCCGTAGCTGCCGCTGCCGGAGCGTTTGTCAAGGTGACAGTGTTGTTGTTGATGGTTGTCGTGATTGTTCCAGTCGGTTGGGCAGTAGTTCCTGTTGAGTAATTCTTAAGTATTCCTCCTAAGACAATAGTGCCAGTTTGAGCGGCTCCAGCTGCACTTGTAATGGTATTAAAAGAAATATTATCATTATAAGTATTATTTACAAATATGCAATAATTGTTTCCTGTGAGGCCAATATAACCAGATGGTGCTACACCAATACCACCCCAGTTGGTATATGTATTACCAGTAGCGGCAGATGCACCACCAATATCTGTACCATTATCTTGCCCACCCACAGCAGTTAATGCGCCAGATCCTACAAACACAGTACCATAGTTTACGTTACTAATGGTATTGCCATATACTTTAGTAAAAGAATTGGCACCAGTCGCATTTGTAATTTCAGCAGTTACTGTCATTGAAGCGGCCGTATGTCTGGTGTTACTATAAATGCCAAAAGAGTTTTGGTAAAGGCGGCTTAAAGAAATAGTATTGTTTTGAATGATATTATTTTGAGCACCATTGGTTGCGGTTGCATAAAATAATGCAACGCCAAATTCTGTCATATTGTTTGTGGCAGCTGCTGTAGTTGTATTAGCAGCATTTTCCTGCATTACAAAATTCTGAATGGTAATAAAGTCAGCTCCAATAATCTTAAAAATAGCATCATTAAGATTGCTTGACGTTTGCGGTGTAAATGCTGTAATGGTATTTCCACCACCAGCAAATGTTATACGGTTTGTATTTGAACCTCCTGTAATAGCTACGTTAGTTAATGAATATCCACCTACTGGTGCCGTTTGCGCAGCAGACAATGTAATGGTAACAGGACCAGATATTGCTGTTCTGTTATTTACATCTGTTATAGCAAGTGCAAGACTTGTATATGTAGCAGCAAGTGCAGGTGTTGTATTACCAGGGTTGGTAACGGTTACCTGTGCATTAGCAACTCCTCCTACAAATAATACGAGTGTTGCTATTAAAAGCATTGTAGATCTAGGAAAAAGTTTTGCAAACACAAAAAAAGCAGGCTTACTTGCTTGCTTTGCACCCTGGCTTGCAGGATTAATTTGATTGTTTGCCGCTAAAACCAATGTATGGTTTGTAACAGGGCTGTAGCTCGTAAGCGTAGTCGTTAATTTTACTAAGCTGCGAAAAAAAGCAGTAACTAGGGTAATAAAAATTTTCATACTTGCTGTTTATAGGTGTTTTATTATTGTGTTTTTATTTTTATAATTGGTTATTCGTTTTCAAAAAAAAATTCCCCGTAAGTACACTGTGCATACTTATGAGCGTATTCTGTACAACTTTATTGAGTGCTTATTCAACAATAAAAAATTGTACAAATAAATTCAATATAAAAAATGGTAATAAAACTGTAACAACTAAGTGCAGTCAGCTTTTTAACATTTAGCAATTGGCCAAATGGTTTTTCGTTTGGCAATAGCCAATAAGATATATGGATGGATAGTCAGTTTTGACAATCCAATAATAGACTTTATTTTTGAACCAACAAACAATGTAAAAATTTATTTTTGTGGTATAAAAATTTTTAAACTTTTGTATAAAAAATATGCCTGGCAGATGGCAGCAAAAATAATATACTAATAAAATGCTAAGTAGGTCAATACTTATATAATAAAAAATACATATTTTAAAATGAGGATTATTTTCACCCCTAATTTTGTTAAAATGTGGATAACTTTGTGAATAAGATGTTAAAACGTTGGGCCATTTTTTGGTGCCGAAAACGTAAAAACACGATGCAAAAAGGCGCAATTATTTTTTAGAAAATGGGGTTTTGTGTGCTCAAAGTCAAAAATAAGTAACCCATAGCACTAAACTGGCGCAAGTTTAAAAAATAGTAAAACGCTTTGGTAACCTTGCTTTCGGCTTGTTTTAGGTGGCATTTGCACTAGTTATTTTTTCTTTGTAAAATGTTTTATTGTTGTGTAGTATTATTGTTATTGTATTGTCGTATTTATACGCTGCTCTCAAAATCCTGTTAAATAAACGATTCTGTTTTCTTCCTTATCATTTTCTGCCGTAATATTACCGTTTAAACCATCTTGCCCTTGCGTATTTTTATTACTTTTCTACTTTTTTGCATTTATAGCACATTATCGTACGCACAAATAAGGGTAAGCGGTACCGTGCTCGATAAAAGCAAAATAAATTATGTAGAAGGTGTGCAAGTAATAAACACAGGCGGCAAAGTAGCTTTTACAGATTCGGTTGGGCATTATAATATCGTTGCCAAAAAAGGCGACTCCTTATATTTTGTGTACAACAATAAGCCTACGCAAAAATTTGCTGTGGCTGGTATTCCTAATCCCGAGCAATTTGATATTTCAATACACTTAAATATAGCTAGCAAATTCACGGTTTTAAAAGAAGTAATTGTATATGCTAAAAATTATAAGTCGGACTCTTTAGAAAACAGGCAGAACTATGCTGAAGTGTTTTCGTTTCAAAAAGAAGGTATTGGTACATCTATTGCGCCTGGTGGTGGCGTGGGCTTAGATGCAAATGAGCTTATTAATCTGTTTCGGTTTAAAAGAAACAAACGATTAAAGGCTTTTCAACTAAGGCTGGAGGCCGAAGAACAAGAGAAATATGTAAATTATCGTTTTAGTAAAACATTTGTACGCCGCATTACACAATTGCAAGGCGCTGCTTTAGATACTTTTTTGATATGGTATAGGCCATCGTACGAGTTTGCAAGCACGAGTAGTTTGATAGAATTTAATCAGTATGTTTTAAATGCATCATACCACTACAAAAAAATAATGGGGGAATAAATTGTTGTTCGTTTCTCGTTGTTCGTTTCTCGTTGTTCGTTTCTCGTTTTTCGTTTGGGGTTTCTCGTTTCTAGTTTGGGGTTTGTTTGGGGTATGTTTGTTTTCTATTTTTTCCAATTTATTATTATGGATTTATAAATCTTTGGCATAGATTTTTTTTGTGCCTCCCTTGCCGTCGGATACAACGATATAAGTATTAGTGGCTTTTGCTTCTAGTTTTATTCTTTTTACAGCCCTATCTAATGCTTGCATTATTTTAGGTGTAAGATCTTCCGTTTTTTTATTTACTATATTCATCTCCGAGAAGGTTTTTATATAATTCAAAGTTATGAATTTCTTCAATTCCATCTATATTTTTTGCAATCATCAAATACTGGTCGCCAGAATTATTTAACAAATACCAGTTTTTTACAATGGTAGCATATTTTGGTAGGTTTATTATTCCTTTCGAATACCGTCTTTCAATTACATCCTTTGGTATATGATGCCCACCCTTTTTTACTCTAAAAGCAACTCTATCAATTGCCATTGCAGCACTTTCTAAATAAACAAAAAACAAGGTTACATCAAATCCATTGGTCTTTGCTTTTTCTATTATTTTAATGTAAGTAAGCCCAGACAATGTAGTTTCAAAAGCAAAGCTTTGATTGCTTTCAATTAAAAAATCTATTCTACTAAGCATAAACCTTGCTGCTGCTATTGCAGCTTCTTCTACGTTGTCCTTATTAATGCCACGTGCTATTTCATCGGCATTTATAAATTCTGTTGTATCAAAAACTTCTGGCAACAGATTATAAGCCGCAGTAGTTTTTCCTGCACCATTACAACCTGCTATGATAAAGAGTTCGGGCATTTGTAAATTGTTTTATTGTTGCAATGTTAAATTGTTGTTGGCTACTTTTAACTACAACTTTTCTGGAAAATAGCAATCTAATAATTCATCAGCCGCTCCACCATTTCTCCCAACCTGCCATAAGCCATAAAGTTTTTTTCCAATTCTATGCTAAACGGAATCGGCGTATCGAGGCTTGCACAGCGCATTACTGGCGCATCTAATTTATCGAAACAATTTTCGCCAATCCATGCAGCTATTTCTCCGCCAATGCCGCCGGTTAAAGAATCTTCGTGCAACAATAAAACCTTTCCTGTTTTTTCTGTAACCATTTTTATGGCATCAAAATCTAGTGGCAACAATGTGCGCAAGTCTAATATTTCTATACTTACTTCTTTATTTTTTTCGGCATATTCCATTGCCCAATGCACACCGGCGCCATAAGTAATAATGGTTATATCATTGCCATGCTGTACATGTTTTGCTTTGCCAATTTCTATTTCGTAATATTCATCTGGCACTTGCCCACTCACACTTCTATACAAAGCTTTGTGCTCAAAAAATAATACAGGGTTAGGGTCATTAATAGCAGCAATCATTAAACCTTTTGCATCTTCTGGCGTGCTCGGATAAACAACTTTCAACCCAGGAGTATGTACAAACCAAGCTTCGTTGCTTTGGCTATGAAACGGCCCTGCACCCACACCGCCGCCTGTTGGCATACGTATAACCACATCGGCATTTTGCCCCCAGCGGTAATGTATTTTTGCCAAATTATTTATTATTTGATTAAAACCTACCGTAGCAAAATCTGCAAATTGCATTTCCATTACAGCTTTGTATCCTTCCAAACTTAAGCCCAATGCACTGCCCACAATAGCGCTTTCACACAAAGGTGTATTGCGTACTCGATCTTTGCCAAACAATTCTACAAAGCCTTCTGTTACCTTAAATGCACCGCCGTACTCTGCAATATCCTGCCCCATTAAAATTAAATTCTCATGTTTTTGCATGGATTGTTTTAGACCGTCGGTTATACCATTTATGAATTTTTTATCGGTTTCGTTTCTCGTCTCTCGTTTCTCGTTTAGTTCGTTTCTCGTTTCTCGTTTCTCGTTTGTTGTAGGCTTGGAGTTATCAAGAACTTGTAGCCCGTAATCCGCAATTCGTAACTTGTAAACATCTCCAATTTCTTCTTCGGTATTTGCTACAATTTTATTGGCTTTGTATGCTTCGCTTAATTCTGTTTCTATGTAGGTTTTTGTATCTGCTTTTATTTTTTCAATTGTATCAGCAGTTAAATGTTCTTCTTCTATTAACCATGCTTCATAATTTTTTACAGGGTCTTTCTTTTCCCATTCTGTAAACAATGCTGGTGGCACATATTTTACTCCGCTTGCTTCTTCGTGCCCACGCATACGAAAGGTTATACACTCTACTAAATATGGTTTTTGGTTTTTAATACAATATTCTCGAATACCCTTTATGGTATCATATACTTCTAGCAAATTATTTCCATCTATGCGCACACCTTCCATGCCGTAACCTTTGGCTTTGTCCACCAAATTTTCGCAACGGTATTGTTCATTTACTGGTGTGCTTAATCCGTATCCATTATTTTCTATTACAAAAATTACTGGCAAATCCCACACTGCGGCTGTGTTTAGTGCTTCATGAAAATCGCCTTCGCTTGTACCACCATCGCCTGTAAATGCAAGCGATACTTTTTGTTGTTTTTTTAATTTATATGCAAGCGCTACACCATCGGCAATAGCAAGCTGTGGGCCAAGGTGCGAAATCATTCCGCAAATATGATGCTCTTTGCTACCAAAATGAAAACTACGTTCTCGCCCTTTGCTATAGCCTTCTTTATTGCCTTGCCATTGCATAAATAATTTGCTAAGTGGCATATTGCGGCCTGTAAATACGCCGAGGTTTCTATGCAGTGGCATTATCCATTCATCTTGTTGCAAGGCGGCTGTAATGCCTACCGATATTGCCTCTTGCCCAATACCACTAAACCATTTAGATATTTTTCCTTGGCGCAAAAGCACCAACATTTTTTCTTCTATCATGCGAGGCAGCAAAATAGATTTATAGAGATTTATAAGTTCTTCTTTTGATAAGCTTTTGTTTGAAAAATTCATAGTGCGAAGATAGGAAAGTTGAAAGTTAAAGGTTCAAAGTTTAAAGTTCAAGGTTGTGCGTCTTGAAAAATTCGTAACTATGGTTTAAGAAAATATTTATTACTTTTAAACAACCCAATGCTTAAGAAATATATTCTTTTTTTTGAATTGAAATAATTATTTATACCATTTGAACCTCACAAAAAAATCTTATGCAAAATGACCACAACAATGCTTTTGTAATTTCTTATTTAAACTTAAGAATTGGACTTGGATTTGTAGGGTTTTTTCTTCCAATAATTTTAGTGGTGGGTACATGGAGTTTGGCAGATTGCACTCAACTTCAACCATCCATCAGTCATTATTATTATACCATTATGGGCAATTATTTTGTAGGTTCATTGTGTGCCGTAGCTATGTTTTTATTTTTTTATAAAGGTGTAGATAAACAAGATGGCATTTTTGCAAACTTTGCAGCGGTGTTTGCTTTATTGGTTGCTTTTTTTCCTACCAATCCGAGTACAAATTCTATTTGCCAATATATTTCTACTAATAAAATTACATCATTAAATGCAGTACA
This sequence comes from Ferruginibacter sp., assembly GCA_043733065.1. Classification (GTDB taxonomy): domain Bacteria; phylum Bacteroidota; class Bacteroidia; order Chitinophagales; family Chitinophagaceae; genus Ferruginibacter. The sequence goes on along the minus strand of JAYTGY010000419.1, from coordinate 4,588 downwards.
CTATTCGGCGGCGGCTTTGCTTTTTGCAAGCTTTGCATACTTTTCTATTTTTTTATTTACCAAAACAGATCCTACAAAACCAATGACCAAACATAAAATTATTAGAAACCGAATTTATGTTATCTGCGGTATAATTATTATTGTTTGCATTGCGCTTATTGCTATCTATAATTTTGTGGGCAACTTAGAAACCGTTTTTGCAAAATACAAACCAACCTTGCTCTTAGAAAGTATTGCACTATTTGCATTTGGCATATCGTGGATTACAAAGGGAGAAATGATTTTGAAAGATGTGTAAAAGTGGATTTAATAAAAAAGTTAAATCAGAAAGCCAAATGGGCTGCAGCAAGGGTAAAATCGTAATAGATTAGGGGCGGTTTGGCATATATGCTTAGAATTAATTTAAAATTATTCTTTTCCGAAATCTAATTTTGATAATCCTGACTGCCTAACAATCGAATTGAAAGTACCCATTGGTATTTGTTTCCTGTTTGCAGGTACAATTACGGTTAGTGTTGGTTCGCCATCCCTCCTATATTTAATATGGCCTCCCTTTTGAGAAACAAAAAAGAAATCATTTTTCTCTAAAATATATAAAATAAAAACCGAAGATTAAAGTTTAGGCATAACTAAAATTTGAAGAAATAATTTCAGGCTGTTCTACATGCTGAATATTTTTATCAGAGTCATCCTCCAAATAAAGCTCAACAGCTTCTTGCAAATTTTTAATAGCCTCTTCTTTTGTATCGCCAAAACTACTTACTTCGATGTTTAAGCATTGTGCTACAAAGTGCTTATCCTCTTTCCAAATAATGTGTTGTAATGTTATTGTTTGCATGATAAATTATTTTATTAAATATAAATTTTAATTTGCTAAATAAATTGCTAAATAATATAATAAGCCAATAATAGCAGTTAATTGAATAGTGGATAACCTTACCAAAACTGAATAATAAGGTTTGACTATTTTCGCTTTCAATTTTATCGCCTTGCATCTTTTTAAGAAAAACAACATATCGAAACCCAATAAAAAATGCTATCACTTCTTTAATGCCATGTAGAGGCAATTTATTATTGCCAAAAGAAATTTTTACGGGAAAATGAAGATAAAAATTAAATGAAGATAAAAATAGCGATAATGAAGAGTCAAACACTTAAAAAATTATTGCTACCGAATACTAACTGGATATAATACTACAAACAACAATTTCCCATCTCTACTAATAATCATTTTAATATTTTCCCTTGCCTTTTGTAATAAGTTTTCGTATGCCTGTATTTTGCTAGTACAATCATTCGATACACAAATAACTTCATCGCCATTTTTTAAGCCCGCTTTTTCTGCAGGCGATTTTGAAACTATATCATCAATAATAATTTTGTTATCATAACTATAAAGTGTCATTCCTGTATATGCATAATCAAATGGATCGTCAAAACTGGCATTTGGTTTTAAATGTATTTCTTTTGATGGATAGTTAAGCGTAAGATTAAATCTGCGCAATATATCGTTGCCCAACAAACCCGCAGTGTATGGGTAAGAGGTTACATTTTCTTCATCGTCGTACAAATTTACAGGTACATTTCTAAAATAATATGGCCCAATTTGCAAACGCTTTACAACAGTCAATCGCATTTTCTTTTTTCCATTCAACCCCTGCACTTCAGTAACCACGGGCTTTCTGCGTGGTAACAATATTTTATTATCTCTTAAAAAATCTTCGGTCAAAAGCAAACAAAGCCCTGCACCAGAATCAAAATACACATTGCTAGATAATTTTACCTTGTCTTTAATGCCAATAGAATGAGCCATTAATCTCGAAAAAGTTGGATACAACATTGTACCACCATTTTCATATTTAAATTTACCCGGGCTATAAATTTTTATAAATGAAGAATCAAAATTAATATCAAAAATATATCTACTCAATAATCCAAAACCAATAATGCCATCTATTTTTTCGCCATACACACTGCTTAGTAAACTATAATCGTTTACATAAAAATTAAGATGCTCCGTTTTAAGTTTGCCAGTAGTTAAGGTTTGATTAAATACATAAGCAACGTTTCTTGTACCACCAATACCACTCACAAGTGTATCTGTAATGCGAGATAAAATATTAAACTCCGCACATGTAGCAGAATCCAAAGAAATGCCGCCGCTACCCGTATCCAACAAAAAATTTAGTGTCTCCGAAATGTTGTTCAATTTTGCTTCAATAACTATAACGCCACCAGTATAAATTTTTATAGGAATTGTTTCTAGCAAATGAGCGGCTTCAACTTTCCCTTTATTTTGCGCTACACAAGTTTGTGCAGCAAAAAACCAAAATATAATAATAATCGTTTTTATGGAGGAATAATTTAATAATACAAGTTAATGAATGTAATTTTGCAAAGCAATAAAAAATTGGTTTTATGAACGTAGATGACTTATTGGCAAAAGCCCTAGCCTTCGAATTTCTAACTGTAGAAGAAGGCGTTTTTTTGTTTGAAAACGCTGCACTTACACAATTAATGTATGTAGCAAATGAGTGTAGAAAAATACAAGTGCCCCATGGCAAAGTAACTTGGCAGATAGATAGAAACGTAAACACAACAAATGTATGCACCGCCAATTGTAAGTTTTGTAATTTTTATCGCATACCTGGGCACAAAGATGCATACATAACAGATATAGAAACCTACAAGAAAAAAATTGAAGAAACCATTATGTATGGCGGCGATCAATTGTTGTTGCAAGGTGGTCATCACCCCGAGCTTGGTTTATCTTTTTATGTAAATTTATTTAAAGAATTAAAAACCCTTTATCCAAATATAAAATTGCACACACTTGGCCCGCCCGAAGTAGCGCACATAACCAAGCTAGAAAAAAGTACACACAAAGAAGTGCTCGTAGCATTAAAAGCAGCAGGCATGGATAGCTTGCCAGGCGCAGGCGCAGAGATATTGACAGACAGAGTTCGCCGATTAATAAGCAAAGGAAAATGTGGTGCACAAGAGTGGTTAGATGTAATGCATGAGGCACACAAACTAAACATCACCACATCTGCCACCATGATGTTTGGGCATGTAGAAACCATAGAAGAACGTTTTGATCATCTTGTAAAAATAAGAGAAGTACAAAGCAGAAAACCAGAAGATGCAAAAGGATTTTTAGCCTTTATTCCATGGACGTTTCAAGATGCAGATACATTGCTTGCACGCATACGAGGCGTACACAATCTCACTACGCCCGAAGAATATATTCGCATGATTGCCATGAGCAGAATTATGTTGCCAAACGTAAAAAACATACAAGCAAGTTGGCTCACCGTTGGCAAAGAAGTAGCACAACTTTGTTTGAATGCTGGCGCAAACGATTTTGGAAGTATAATGATAGAAGAAAATGTAGTAAGTGCCGCCGGTGCGCCACATCGCTTTACATCCAATACCATTCAAGATTCTATACGCATGGCGGGCTTTGAGCCACAGCTGCGCAATCAACAATACGAATGGAGAAAAATGCCAGAGATGAAAGAGCAGGTGATAGATTATTAAATTATTTTTTTAAAATACGAAAGCCATCAACATTTTTTTTCAAAAAATATTGATGGCTTTTTTTAGTGGGCGAAAAAGCAATGATTGAACTTCAGTGCTTGCCCCTATAATTGTGTAGGGGGCGTCGCACATTTCATCTTCATATCTTTTTTCATCTTTCATTATGCAATAGATGAAAAGACAATTAATTAATATTTTATTTTTCTAAATTAAATATATCTGATTTCCCTTTCAACATTTGCAAAACTATTACACCAAACATTATTGTGAATGGCAAAGCCTTTAATCCATGCTCATAAATATAATCTAGAATAATATGCGGCGTAGGATCTATAGAAAGGAATGTGCCAAAGAAAACAAATAGTATCATAAAAATATTAAGTGCCTTGCTTGGTTTTTGTAATGCATACCAAATACCCACACCCCAAATTGCAATAGCATATCCATATATTTCTGATGCATGATTAAAAATGGTAACCCAAATTAAAATAGCACTTAAAAAATACAAACGATAATTGTACGATTCAAAAAGTTTGTATCGAAAATACATCAAGCAAAATACAAACACGCCTGCAATCTGCACAAGCAATTTGCCCAAATCAGAAATATGAAAATAAGCTTGTATTAAACCGGTAAGCGATATTTTACCATAATTATCTCCTTGGTCTATTACCAATTCTGCATACCAATTATGATACAATGTAGCAAGTTCCTCAGGCTTTAAAAACAACAATGGCAAAGCACCAATTACAATCATGGCTACTACAAATCTTATAATAAATTTTATTTTATCGGGATACAATAAAAATAAAGATGCAGCTACTATTGGATAAATTTTAATGTATGCTCCAGCAGCAATGGCAAAGGCAGCTATCCAATATTGTTTGTTTTCGAAAGATAAAAATGCCAATACCATCAATACGCCAATCATAACATTTGTTTGTGTGCCTTGCATACATGTAAGCATATCCAACAATGCTATGTAACACATTATGCACTTTTTTGTATTGTCAATACCCTTCAATTTAAAAATTAAAAAAGGCATTAG
>JAYTGY010000418.1:0-7759 GCA_043733065.1 Ferruginibacter sp. | reverse complement strand
CTAAAACAAAATTGTAAATTAATTTTTCTTATTCGTGTACATTCGTGGCATTAGTGGCTAAAACAAAATTGTAAATTAATTTTTCTTATTCGTGTACATTCGTGGCATTAGTGGCTAAAACAAAATTGTAAATTAATTTTTCTTATTCCTGGAGATTCGTGGCATTAGTGGCTAAAACAAAATTGTAAATTAATTTTTCTTATTCGTGTACATTCGTGCTATTAGTGGCTAAAATAAAAAGTATGAAATACATTTTTTCAATATTAATTCTTGCTTCCCTTTTTTCTTGTGGCAATAAAGATATACCCGATGTGTCAAATATAAAAGTAGAACTCAAAACCCAGCGGTTTGAGCAAGCTTTTTTTGCGCTTGATACGAATAATATTATGCCACAGTTGGATAAACTCATAGCAGATTATCCTGCATTTGGAGAAAATTTTATGGGTACTATTCTTGGCATAGATCCAAAATGGTCAATAGATACTGTAGCCAATTCTATCAAAGAATATATTTCCTATAGCCGAAGTGTATATGATGAATCTCAAAAATTGTTTAAAGATTTTTCGCCCTATGAAAAAGAAATAAAAAAATCGTTACAATTTGTAAAATATTATTACCCTAAATATAAAATTCCTACAAAGGTTATTACCTATATTGGCCCTGCAGATGGTTATGGCGATATTTTAGACGAAGATATTTTTATTGTTGGCTTACATGCGCATTTGGGAAAAGATTTTCCATTATATAAAACAGGTATGGTGCAAGAAACATATCCTGATTATGTTACAGCTCGTTTTGCACCAGATTATATTGCGGTGAACTGTATGAAAAATATTGTAGCAGATATGTATCCCGAAAAAACGGATGATAAAAGATTGCTGATACAAATGGTAGAAAATGGAAAACGTTTATTTCTGTTAAGTAAATTTTTACCAGAAACTGCAGAATATAAATTGATAGGTTATACAGAGGCACAAATGAAAGATTGCTATAAAAATGAACCCGCCATTTGGAATTTATTTGTGCAAAATAATTACTTACAAATGGCCGATAATAATCTCATAAAAAATTATGTAAGCGAAGGCCCAAAAACACAAGAGCTTGGCGAAAAAGCCCCTGGTAATATTGGCTCATTTGCAGGCTGGCAAATTGTAAAAAAATATGGATCAAAATACCCTGATGTGAAAGTAGATAGTTTGATGCGTATGGATGCAGAGAAGTTGTATCAGGAGACGAAGTATAAGCCATAAGCTAATCGTCTGTATAATTACAACCTCAACGTTAATCTAATTGTCATTTTTTGCAATCCTTATAAATTGCCACACAGAAGCCATCACGCAAAACCTTCGCCTCATTTCTGATGTAGGTAATCTGAGCCTATTATGGTATGATCTTATTTCACTGAATCATTAGGGCTTAATTTAAATTCTCTTGTAAAAAAGTTTCTAGTGCTTCTGGAGAAATGTCTTTTTTTATTATTTTTCCATTATTATCTAAAAGATAATTTGTAGGAAAACTTGTAATATTTAATTTTCTAGTTATAGTTTCATTTTTATCTAAATATTGCAACCAATCTAAGTTGAGTTTTTGGATTGTTTTTTGCCAATTTACTTGATCCTCTTTTCTATCTACAGATATTCCAATTATTTCAAAATGGTTTGTCTTATATAAATCGTAAATCTTTTTATAATGTGGAAATTGTTCAATGCATGGTTTACAATAGGAAAACCAAAAATCGAGTAGGGTAAATTTATTTTTTTTAATAATAGGAATTAAGCTATCAATGGAATTCAGTTGAATATTGGGGAACAGTTCACCTCCAATTAATTTAAAATCTTGGTTAATGGAATTCAATGTAATGTTTGGAAACATTTTACCTCTCGTGAGTTTTAAATCTTGATTAATGTTTTTAACTAATGCCTGATAAGTATTTGTTTTTTTTATACTAGGTGAAAGGAGGTTAGCTATTTTTAGGAGAATTTTTTTATCTGTGTCATTTTTGTAGCACTTACTAATTGCATAATCAATCACCATATCCCATAAGGCCACATACGAATTTGGGTTTTTAGTGATATAACTTTGTATAGTTTTTTGTTTGTTTTTCAAATTATGAATTACTCCTGTTAATGTATCTACAGAATTACAATATAATTTTTTTAGTTGCTGATATTCTTTATTTGATTTTGATTTTAAACGATTACCTAAATTTTTGTTACTTGATAAATCATTAATCTCTATATTTTCTGTATAGGCGTCTATAAAAAAGAAATATGAATTGGTTCCTATGTTTTTTTCAGCGTCATAAAATAAAATCGAAAATGGGTGTGGATATTTTTGAAAACCATTTATAGTAAATTGCTTATTCTGCACTTTTATTAATCTGTAAAGGTTATTTGAAGTATCCGCTTTATCATTTTCAAAATTAAAATCGTTGTATTTGTAATTATCAGAGAAAACACCAGCTTGAATTAATAAATTTTGATTATTGTAAAAAATAGAATTCCCAATTATTTTAAAAGGCATACTTTTTTGGGCATGGAGAAAGATGGGAAACAAAAATAGAATAAAAAATATTTTCATAAAGTATAGTTTAATGTAGAGATGAACTTAATTAATAAAAAGCAAACAAATTTATTTTTGAAGCGCAATTGTTAGCTCGGCATGGTAAAATCTGTGAAGTAGTATCATCGATAAAAATTTATTTCACTTTTAATTTCTTTGGATTTTGAGAAGTATTCCAAAAAACCAATAAGTCAATTTCGTTTTTTGAAGGCTTGTGTTTGTAAATCAATAAAATTTTTTTGTGTACTAAAGTAGAACGAATGTTTGGATATTTTGTGTTTCTTGCATTACCTTTTCTTGGATTTTTAGATAAATTAGTCAGTCTTTTTTAAACCGACAATACAAAATTACTTATCTCTTTTGCTGTCCAAGCAAGTTCTAAATAAAGTATGTTTGATTCGTAAGTAAACCATGCTCTGTCTGTCCAGTTTATTTTACAATCCATTTCTGATAGCGTTTTTTTATTTCTGAATGAGGTGTTACTTGCCCTTTTTCTGATTCTATTAAGGCTGTTTCTACATCTGCTTTTACATTATCTGGCATGGTATCCCACCAATCATTATCCGCATCTATTTCTAACATCGCATGCATCATTTTTACCACTTTTACATCAGCAGTATCAATGTACTTTTTTACTTCTTGGCGCATTACTTTTTCAGCATTCATAATAGTGCTATTTATAACAAATTTACTTTATTTTCTTATTCAAAAGTGAGATTTCTCTGGTCTCGGTTCTTGTCCCACGAAATGTTCTCTAAATTCTTCACTTAAAATAAAAAAGCACTCAATACTTTTCAAATTAGTATCAAGTGCTTTTTAAATAATTTTATAAAACTTGTGGAACTCCTACGCCGCCACATTCAACGCCACTACCACCTCCTCAGGTTTTCTCCCCAGCGCCTTCATAACTCTAAAATGCGATGCCACCGCTTGCGCCAATGTATCGTATTTGTTATAAGGCAAATTAAATTCTTTACATTTTTCCATTACAATTTTACTAATAGCAGGATAGTGTATATGACTCACTTTTGGAAAAAGATGATGCTCTATTTGAAAATTTAATCCACCAACAAACCAAGATATAATTTTACTATTCATAGCAAAATTAGCCGTGGTTTTTATTTGATGCTCTGCCCATGCCGTTTCTATGGCTTTTGTTTCGTCTAAAGGTACATGCTCAAACTCTGTATTCTCTACTACATGTGCTAGTTGAAATACAAAAGATAATGTAATGCCCAAAGCGGCGTTGGTTAATAAATATCCGCCAAACCAGTTCCAAAAACCAAATACAAATATTGGTAAAACCATAAATACGCCAACATAATAAATTTTTGTAACCCAAAAAATAACATGGTTTTTTGTGCTCATATCCCAAGCATCGGTCGTATATATTTTACGCTTAAAGTATTTTTGAAAATCCATATTGAAAATCCAAAACAAAGTAGAGAGCGCATAAATAGGTGTGAGGTATAAATATTGTACTTTATGAGCAGGTACCCATTTTTGACTTTCGCATTGGCGAATGATGGGGCTCTTTGCTATATCATCATCAATACCATCCACATTCGTGTATGTATGATGTATGATGTTGTGTTTTTGTTTCCAAAAGTATGAGCTTGCGCCAAGCAAATTTGCAGATAGACCTACGAAGTCATTTAATTTATTATTGGTGCTATAACTACCATGGTTGGCATCGTGCATTACTGCAAAACCAATGCAGGCCATAATGTACCCAAGCGGAATACACAATAGTACATTATACATAGCAGATAAATGGCCAAGCAGCATGAGTAAATAAATACCTACAGCGCCGCCAATCAATAAAAATGTTTTAAAGTAAAGCCTCCAGTCGCCTGTTTTTTGAATATTGTTTTCTTTAAAATAAGCGTCCACACTCGTCTTCAAGCTTGTAAAAAAAGCATTGTCTTTGTTGTTGAATGTTACTTTTGCCATGAGATTGTACTAGGGTATGATTATGTGTATTCACAAATATATACAAAAAAATACAGCTACTTTGTTAATTGAGCTTAAATGGTACAAACATTTCAAAGGTAGGAATGAGCGCAGTAAAGGTTTTTTTAGTATGTAAGTTTTCGAAAAGATAAGTGCCGTGCATATTTCCCATTTCTGTTCTTAAGTTACAGCCACTTACGTACTGGTATGTATTATCAGGATTTATAACTGGCTGCACACCAATTACTCCATCGCCTTGTACTTCTCTAGAGCTGCTATCGCTATCAAAAATAAACCAATGGCGGCTTAGTAATTTTATTGGGAAAGAATTATGATTTTCTATGCTAACTCTATAAGCAAACATAAATTCGTTACCGGCAGGGTTGCTATACTCTGCTTGGTAGAAAGTTTCTATACTTATATTTACACCTTCTGATATCTTACTTACCATGTTATATTTTCTTTGAATTTTTATAGCCATTTTTCAAAAGCCATTGCAATACTTTATCTCTATTATCGCCCTGCACCAAAATTTCTCCATCTTTTACCGAACCACCAGTACCACAACTTGTTTTTAATTTTTTACCAATATCTTCTTTATCAATTGTTGTACCAATAAAATTTTCTATTAAAGTTACTGTTTTGCCGCCCCTATGTTTTTTTTCTAATCGTATTTTTATTTTTTGTTCTTCTGGTAAAAGTGTTTCTTGCTCCTTAGTATTATCATCTTCCAATTTAAAATTGGGATCTGTAGAATAAACGAGTGGGCTATATGATTTGTTATTTTTTGACATGTTAAAGTTAGATTTTAGATATTAGACACAAGACACAAGAAAATAAAATTTCGTTGCTTGATTTTTTAGAAAAAGCTATAAATTTTCAGAGTCTATAAGTCCCCTTGTGGGGGATTTAGGGGGCTGGCCTTCAAACTCAAATCCAAACTCACCGCCTGATGTATAATAGCACCACTGCTAATATAGTCAACACCAGTAGCGGCGTAGCTTTCTATGTTTTCATAATTTATACCACCACTAGCTTCAGTTTCAAATTTGCCATCAATAATTTTTAATGCCTCTACAATTTTTTCTGGCGTAAAATTATCCAACATAATCCTATCTACTTTTCCAATAGCCATTACTTTTTTTACATCATCAATGCTTCTTGTTTCTACTTCTATTTTTAAATTTAAATTATTTAGTTGTACATAATCGTATGTTTTGTTTATTGCTTGCTCTAATCCTCCACAATAATCAATATGATTGTCCTTCAACATTATCATATCGTATAATCCGAACCGATGGTTTACTCCGCCTCCAATTTTCACCGCTTCTTTTTCTAATAAACGAAAATTGGGTGTTGTTTTTCGAGTGTCCAATAATTTTGTTTTGTAGCCTGCTAATTTTTGCACATATTTTTTGGTAAGTGTTGCTATGCCGCTCATGCGTTGCATGCTGTTCAATACAAGTCTTTCGCATTTTAAAATGGTATGCACTTTTGCTTTTACTTCAAAAGCAATTTCACCAAATATCATTTCATCGCCATCTTTTTTGTACGGCGTAAAAATAATATCTGGTTGCATAAAACGAAAAATAGTTTCCGCTACATGCATGCCTGCAAGCACACCATCTTGCTTTATTTTTAGCACCGCTTTTCCTTCTGCATTTTCATTTATGCTAGAAAGTGTGGATTGGTCACCATCACCAATATCTTCTGCCAATGCATTTTTTATAAGTTCGTGTAGGGCTGATTCGTAATTCATGGTTGTAAAGGTAAGAAAGAGATTTTGCAGAGTGGAATGTTATGAATTTTTATTTTAAGTATAATTCAGAAAAAGCCAAATTGAAAAACAAATTTTCAACGGAGCGTCGCCAATGAAGTTCAATCCTGGTTCTTCTGCTCGTAAACAAAAAATATAACGCAATAAAAAAACTCCCCAAATAAGGAGAGTTTCAATTTCTTAAAATTTGTTTTTAATGCTCAAATTTTATTTCCTGTAACATTTGTCTGTCGCCTTTTTGCTTAAGGTTTACGGTAGTTCTAAAAGTACCATGGTTTGTAACTAATGTACCTATGCAAAATTGTGCACCGCCACTTTCGCCTTGGTGTACTACGCTAAAAGATTTTACAACATTGTTTGTAAAAAAATCTCTCAACACTGCTTCGCCTTGGCTTTTGCTATAGTTATTACTTTTACCCGCTACTGATATTTCGATAGTATTATCAAAATATTTAGAAACCGAAGATGCATTACCAGATTTTATTCCATTAATAACATCATCTAAACCTTGAGTATTTGTGAACGACATTAAAAAAAATGCAGCACATAAAATCGTCAAAATTTTTTTCATTTTTAATTTTTTTAGGATATTTATTTTAAGGTTCTAAAAGTATGCCAAAATGATTTATTTGCAAACCAAAATATGCACATAATTAATAGACGATTAATTTTCAAAAAGGTATAACGCCAGCAAATGCATTTTATTGTTAATATTTTCTTAGGTAAATGCAATCAATTAGCTTTGCAGTATGCAAAATAAAAAAACAATACTAATAATAATGGATGGATGGGGTTTAGGTAAAGTAAAAAGTAGCGATGCTATACAACATGCCAATGTGCCATTTGTAAGTTCTTTATACAATAAATACGCTAACAGCACTTTAGTAACATGTGGCGAAGACGTGGGTTTGCCAGATGGCCAAATGGGCAATAGCGAAGTAGGGCATTTAAACCTTGGCGCTGGTAGAATTGTATATCAAGATTTGCAACGTATAAACGTAGCTATAAGAGATAAAAGTTTTGAAACCAACGAAGCTTTATTAAATAGTTTAACATATGCACAACAAAATAATAAGACTTTACATTTAATGGGGCTTGTAAGCGATGGCGGCGTACACTCACATATAAATCATATAAAAGCAATAACGAGTTTGTGTGCCGCAAAAAATTTTCACAATGTACTCATACATGCATTTACAGATGGACGTGATACCGACCCAAAAAGTGGTTACGAATTTTTAAAAGAATTGCAAACGCATTTGGATAAAACTACAGGAAAAATTGCCACTGTAACTGGTCGTTATTATGCCATGGATAGAGATAAAAGATGGGAGCGTGTAAAAATGGCTTACGATTGTTTGGTAAATGCTGTAGGAGAAAAAACAGATAATATTTTAGCCGCCATAGAATTGTCTTATGCAAAAAATGTAACCGACGAATTTATAATGCCGCTTATAAATAATAATG
>JAYTGY010000417.1:0-5396 GCA_043733065.1 Ferruginibacter sp. | reverse complement strand
TATTTTATCGGTAAAAGTATAATAGTTGGTAGATGCTGTTGTACCGCTGCCTGCTACATTTCCTCTGTTAGAAAACTTAATGCCATCTTCGCTTCTTTCTATTTCGAAATGATCATTATTCAATTCATTTTCTGTAGTCCAATAAATTAGCCCATCGGTATTTTGTAACTTGGCTGTAAACGATGAAAGTGTTACTGGTGTTGGTGCTGAATTTGGGCCAATAATAGCTGTGCCATCGTCTGTAAATAAATCGCCAGCTTGTGAGTTAGATGTTATACGAGCTGTATTATTAACGCTACCTGGTATTAATTGTGCTTGTACTTTAAAACTTAAACTGTATGTAGCACTTACTGGTAACTCGCCACCAGATGTAGGGGTAGCGGCGTTTCCAATATAAAATTTTACATAATGTCTTGTGCCATTTATGGCTTTAAAACCTAAGTCATCAGCTTGTGCATCGCTTGGAAATAGAGTACCTACTACACCAGGCGCACTCGTAATTTTTAGAGAATTTGGCACATAAGTTACATTGGTTGGTAAAGAGTCCACCACAAAAGTATTGTAAGCAACACCTGGGCCATTGTTTGTGCCAGATAATGTATAAGTTAATATTTCATTGCTCTGTAAAAAGCCATCATTACTTGCATCTGTTACTAATTTATCCAAAGTAATTAATGGATCTTTCATGCGTATTGCAAATGCAAATACACTTGGAAAATATTGATCTGCTTCTGTACCAAATTCGATAACTGCAGAAGTTGCATTTGGTAAAATTCCATACCCAGTTCCTACTTGCAATTCATCAATATCAATTCCCATTTGGTTTGTATAGTCTGGATTTTTTGTGTTCACGAATGCTCCATTTTTAGAAATGGTTCCGTTCCAAAAATTAGTAACAGGATTTACTGCATTGCTTACTGGTACGGTATTTATTTTTATATAATCACCTGCTGGGTTACCAGTGGTTGCTGCTAAGTTTGCATCGCCTTCCCATACCATTGTACTCATTACTGCATCGCTAAGTGTAAGTGGATTGTTGGGTACATTTAAACCACTAAGTGTTACCAATTGTGTAACTGGTGCACCGGCATTAAATATTTGCGAAAATCCATCATAAATTCTTACACTATTATAAGGCATTGAAGTGTTTTCGTAAGCTATCATTATGCACCACCCTGCATAGTGCCCACCCGAGCTAACAGCACCAGCGCTGCAAGGTATATCTGCAATAGTATATGTACCAGCTCCATTAGATTGTATAAAAGTTTTTATATCAACATAAGATTGGTAGGCAACATCAGAGCCAGAAATAGCATATTGATCTACACTACTTACTGGTGCGACTGCATTTGAATAAACACCCGATGTCCCTTTTCTAATTTTTACTTTTCTTAAAGTATCTGGCGCTCCAGTTATTACACTATTATCAATTCTACCACCCCAGTATAATCTTGCAAATTTTATGGTGTTTGTACCAGAAGGTAAAATTAAATCTGCCGAAGTAGCATTTGGTGTGCTTGTGTTTGCTGCTGCTGCTGTAGCATTTAAACTCATATCAAAAAAGCAATCACTGCTATTGGCACTTTTTTGATGTACTTCTACAGCTATTACATTATTACCTGCTACAAATGCTGATGATGGAACTGTAAAAATTTCGTTCGTTGTTATACTGTTGTTAGATGCACTTGTGTTATATGAAACTGTTCCTGTTGGCATGTTGGAACGAGTTACCTCCACACCATTTACATATACAACTGCTCCATCGCCATAACTGTATGTAAAATTAAATGTGGAATATAAAGCTGGGTTAACAATGTTTACTGTTTTTAAAAAGTAATTTGTTTTAAAACCAGATGGTATGGTAATTGTTTGGGAAGACCCATACCCAAAAGTTCCTGTTGCGCTCACCCAATTTACAGCGGGTGGTGACGAAAGTGTACGCCATGCTGTTCCTTGATCGGTATTTGGATTATTATATTTCCAAGATGAACCGCTGTTGAAAACAGTAAGCGGGGGTGTTACAACTACAGGATCAATATTTGCAGGCTGCATGTTTGAGTTGTCATTACCGTATAGACTAAAACCAATGCCACCTTGTCCATTGGCGGCATTTCCAGTTTCGTTCATTTTGGTAAGTTCTACAGTTGTACCATTGAGAATGTGCATACTCGTGTTTCCGAATATGGCTGTGCCACCCTTTAAATTTTGAGAAAAAACCTGAGTATAAGGTCTAAATTGTGCTGTAGCAAATGTGATTAATGACATTGCTAGCACTAGTAGTTTGACCGTTTTTGGTAATAAAGTAAGCATTTTTTTTGTTTAGGATAAAAAAATAGCTCACAGGACTGTACGAAAATTCGGTTTTCTAATATATTGGGTACAACATTATGATGTATAAATTCAAATGGTGTTTAATCGGAGTGGGGGAAAGACGATGAACACCTAAGCAATTTGGTAAAGTAAATGTATGAAGAAATTAATTAATATAAAAAAATAAAGTATTTATTTTAGTAAAAATAATAGTTTAAATAAAAAATAAAATGTGCTAAACTATTTCTTATAATTACTAAAAAGTTCATTAAACTTTTCAACTTTTGGCTTTACTACAATTTGGCAATATGGAGCGTTGCCATTTTGGTTAAAATAATTTTGATGATAATTTTCTGCTTTGTAAAATGTTGTAGCTGGTTCTATTAATGTAACAACGGGGTTTTTAAATGTGCCACTTGTATTTAAAGCTGTTTTATAAGCTTCAGCTTTTGAAAGTTGATTTTCATTTTGATAAAAAATAATGCTTCGGTATTGTGTGCCCACATCATTGCCTTGTCTATTTGGCGTTGTGGGGTCGTGTGTTTCCCAAAATATTTTTAACAATTCTTCATAGGAAATAATTGTGTTATCAAAAGTTATTTGCAAGCATTCTGCATGGTTAGTTGCACCTGTGCAAATATCTTTGTATGTTGGGTTTTCCATATCACCACCACTATAACCACTTTCTACTTTTATAACGCCTTTCACATTTTGAAAAACGGCTTCGGTACACCAAAAGCAACCGTTACCAAGTGTGGCAATTTCTATATTATTTTCAGACATGTATTTTTAGCAATTAAAGTGTGTATAATTAATTATCTTTTATTTTTTCTGGTTCAATATTTCCATTTACATCTCTTATGGTTTTTGGTGCTTCATATTTTTTTGTAGGCTGCCCAGCAAATATATTTCTGATATGTATCCATTTTCCATCTCTCCATTTAAATCCTTCATGTTCACCGTCTGCAATAAGCGTCCATTTTTTTTGTGGAGTATTTGTTTCAGAAATTAATTCATCAAATACAATGGCATCCATATCTTCATCATATGTAAGGCGAGGAGAAGATTCTTTTTTAAATTCCATAATAAAACGAGCCGTATTTTTTGGATAATTACTTCCATTTTCCATTATAAAAATTTTGTTGCCAAATATTGGCTTGCCATCTACAAATTCTAGAATGTCCATTATTTTTTTATAGCTTTTTAAACTATTTTCATCAAAACCAAGTAGCGTATAAATATTACGTCCATTGTATTTTTTCAAAATAATTTTATAATACACTGCGCCAATCCAGCCAGTATTATCAGCAATAGTATCGTAAGGGTTTTTAGTAATGTCCGATTTATCTATCAATACAAAAGGTTTAAAAGAACCATCAGTCGTTTTCATTTGTATTGCACCATGTTGCCTTATCGTATTTTCGTTTATTACCAATTGCCATGTAAATATTCGAAAAGCACTATCTGGCGCATATAATTTTGAAATATTGATGATGGAATCGAAAGGAAACTGAAAACTATTTTTTGTTTTGAGGGCACGAACGAATATGCGTGTAAAGGCACTATCGGCCAAAAACCTATCCGATGCATTTCTGCCTTGTATAATTTTTAACCCTACATTTCTTAATGAGTCATCTTTTTTGCGAAGGAATTTATAATCGGCAGCAGAAATACGTTGAGCATTTAATTGTAAGCCAAAAATAACCGTAAAAATAAAAATAGCAATTCTTTTCATTTTATAAATATATAAAATCATAAATGAATGAAAGGGTAAAATTAAGATTTGATAAATCTTTAACTAAAGCTTATACTAAAGAATGGGCAAATGCGATAAGAGATGGATAAACAGCATCAATAGATTCATCATTCAAATCCACTTCGGGTCGTGAGGTTGGTAAAAAAACAGTTTTTATGCCGAGGTTTCTACCAAAATGCATATCGCTTAAAGTGTTACCTATCATTATTGCTTTTGTTAAATCTATATCTGTAAAATGCTTTACAGCTTGTAAACCCATGCCAGCTTGTGGTTTACGATTTGGGCTATCATTATCTAAATCTGTACAATAATAAATAGCATCAATTCTACCATGCTGTTTTTCAATTTCGTCTTGCATATTTTTATGAATTGTTTGCAAGTCAGTTTCTTTGGTTATGCCTTTGCCTACACCTTTTTGATTGGTTACAATAATGATGCGTTTAAAAATCCCTGCAAAAATTTCAAATGCTTCTAACACGCCATCATAAAAACGAAACTCCTCCCATGTATGTATGTAATCGTTTTGTTTTTCGTGGTTTATTACACCATCACGATCTATAAAAAGTGTCCAATCTGTATTTATTTCGTGTAATGGAATCATTTTATACATTGAAATATTGTTGCTCTACCATTTGGCAAATTATATGACCAACTAAAATATGGCTCTCTTGTATGCGTGGCGTATCTGTAGATGGAACGTTGATTAGCACATCGCAAATGTCTTTCATTATGCCACCAACTTGCCCAGTAAAACCAATAGTAATCATTCCTTTTTCTTTTGCGGTGTTTACAGCATTTATAATGTTTGCACTATTGCCCGATGTGCTTATAGCCACCAATACATCACCAGTTTTACCAATGCCATTAAGCATTCTGCTATACACTACATCAAAACCATAATCGTTTGCTACGGCCGTCATATAAGAGCTATTTACGTGCAATGCTTCTGCAAAAAGTGCATCTCTATCTTTATAAAATCTGCCAGTAAATTCTGCTGCTAAATGTTGTGCATCTGCTGCACTGCCACCGTTTCCACAAAACAATACCTTGTTGCCGTTTTTAAAAGCGGTAGTTATTAACTCTACACATTGTTGTATTTTATTAATGAAAACATCGTCCTCTACAATAAGTTGTTTTACATCGATAGATGCTTTTATAATATTTGAAATGGTTGTTTTCATAATACAAATTTACATGTCTTTATCTTGTGTCTAATATCTTGTATCTAAAATCTTGTATCTAATATCTAACATCAATTATCGCTTCCACCAATTTCTCCCAGCTAAATTTTTTTTTCTCTTCTTTAATATTTTCAGCAAAATAATTTTCA
>JAYTGY010000416.1:0-2415 GCA_043733065.1 Ferruginibacter sp. | reverse complement strand
AACCCCATTTAATATTAATGTGTATTGATGAAAAACGTGATTGTTATTAGCATTACGAAATGGAATAGTAATTTTTTCATTACCTGCAAATGCAGCATCATAGTAGTTTGCAGCTTTTCTTCTTGCAGCAATGTATTCATCCAAATGTTTCAATTTAATATCGAGTATTGCAGCTTGCATAGCATCCAATCTCGAATTGCAACCCACCACATCATGATAATATTGTTTGCTCTGCCCATGCGATGCAATCATTTTTAATTTATCTGCAAGCGCATCGTCATCCGTAAACATTGCACCGCCATCACCAAATGCGCCAAGGTTTTTTGATGGATAAAAAGATGTGCATCCAATATGTCCAATACTACCAGTTTTCTTTTTTGTGCCATCACTAAAAAGAAAATCATTTCCTATGCCTTGTGCATTATCTTCTATTACAAAAAGATTGTATTTTTTTGCAATAGTCATTATCGTTTCCATATCTGCCGCATGCCCGTATAAATGCACCGGTACAATGGCTTTTGTTTTTGGCGTAATGGCTTTTTCAATTACCGCTGCATTCATACAAAACGTTTGCTTATCTACTTCTACAAAGATGGGTTTTATGCCAAGTAATGCAGCTACTTCTACCGTTGCAATGTATGTAAACGATGGTGTTATTACTTCGTCACCTGCTTTTAAACCCAATGCCATCATGGCTATTTGTAAAGCATCGGTACCATTTGCACAAGGTATAGTATGCTTGCTGCCATGATATTTTCCAAGGTTATTGGCAAAATCTGTTACCACTTGCCCACCTATAAATCTTGAACTTTCCATAACAGCAATTACTGCCGCATCTACTTCTGTCTTTATTTTATGATACTGTGTTTTAGTATCAACCATTTGTATTTGATTCATATACCCTTTTTTTGCGGCTGCAAAGATACAAATTTGATGCGCTGAAATAGCGTATCACAAAATTTTGGTTATTGAAGTTTTTTGCCTTTACATTTGCCTCAAAACAAGGCTTTTGGCATTATTCTTTTATAATATCTTTCTTTCGCTATATTTTGTTGCCGTTTGGATGGCTTCATTGAGCAGCAAAAAGGCAGGTTTATGGCTTGCTGGCAGAAGAGGCGTTTTTGAGCAATTAAGCCAATGGAAAAATTCATTTTCCTCACATGAAAAAATAATTTGGATGCATTGCGCAAGCCTTGGAGAGTTTGAGCAAGGCCGCCCAATTATTGAGCAAATAAAAAAAGATTATCCCTCTTATAAAATTCTGCTTACATTTTTTTCACCAAGTGGATATGAAGTAAGAAAAAATTATAGCGGAGCAGATGGTATTTTTTATTTACCGCTTGATAGTAAAAAAAATGCAAATAAATTTATTGAAATTGTAAAACCATCCTTAGTTATTTGGGTTAAATATGAGTATTGGTATTATTATTTAACAGCGTTACTACAAAAAAATATTCCTACATTTTTAGTTTCTGCCATTTTTAGAGAAGACCAACCTTTCTTCAAATGGTACGGCAGTTTGTGGAAAAAAATATTACAAAGTTTCGATAAAATATTTGTACAAAATGAACAGTCTATTTCATTATTAAATAATATTGGAATGGCTAATAATGCAGTATTAACAGGTGATACAAGGTTTGATAGAGTAATATCAATAGCTGAAAATAAAAAAACTTTACCTGATGCTCTTCATGAATTTTGTAAAAATAAAAAAGTAATTGTAGCTGGCAGTACTTGGGAAGAAGATGAAGAAGAACTTGTGCATTATGCTCGTACGCATGAGCAAATAAAATTTATTATTGCTCCGCATGAAATAGATAAGGAAAGATTATTGGGGATAAAAAAAATGTTTAAAAATGCCATTTACTTTTCTGAATTTGTGCAAGGAAATACCAATGCACAAGTCATCATAATTGACAATATCGGTATGCTTTCTTATTTGTACGAATTGGCAGATGTAGCATATGTTGGAGGCGGATTTAATGATAGCGGCATACACAATATTTTAGAAGCGGCTGTTTTTGGTAAGCCCATTATTTTTGGCCCAGAGTATGAGAAATTTTCAGAAGCAAATGATTTAGTAGATAGAGGCGGCGCTTTTTCTATAGAAAATGCAATGGAGCTAGAATCTTTACTAGGCAAGCTTCTTAGTGATGACGAACTGCTAAAAAATGCTTCAGAAATAAGCAAAAAATATGTGTACGAAAAGCAAGGCGCAACAAATTTAATTATAAAATGCCTTCACGAAAAACGCCTTCTTATTAATTGATCAAATTGCTTTACAGTATTATATTTATCATCCCAACCCAATTTCAATTTTAATTCTCTACGTATCCAAAACTCTGCTTCGGGGTATATGTTAAATGCATTTATCGTTTTTATACTTCTTTCATACATGGCTTCATCGCCTCTAAA
>JAYTGY010000415.1:0-2226 GCA_043733065.1 Ferruginibacter sp. | reverse complement strand
GTACTTTGGCACTATTAAAAATTTGGGTAAAAAGTAAAGAAATATTGTTGGCAAAAAATGCTTTGCAAACACAAAAGGTAAAAAATAAATATACCCGCATACACAGCGTTGCCTTTGCAAGTACACTTACAGCTAAAGCACACAATAAGATAATAGTTACGTAAATTTTACGCATTACTTTTAATTTTTTTAAAATAAAATTGGATGAAACTACTACCGGTAGGGGGTTGCAGGCCAAACCATGGTTTAACAGAGGATAAAACTTTGCAGTTATAAATGGATTTATGTTGTACCAATAACAGTAAACAGGGCTTGAAAATACGCTTTTTTTTAAAATAAATAAGATAACACAGAAATAATATTGTATTCATATTGTGTATAACTGTTTTGATATACGCAAATTTTATAACATGTATTTTTTATACACTTTGTATTAAACTGTTAAACATACAATAACTAAATATTCTGCTTAAAGGGATGTTTAGTTCAGCAAAATTAATAGTAGAAAATGTTAGAAAATATTTATGCAAAGAAAAATAACTTTAAAGGTTGGCATTGTATAATAAAAGTTGTGTGATTTGTTTTCAAAATAATGCATAAAAAAACTGATAGCTTTTAAAAAACTATCAGCACTTAAAAATAAAAAACGGCAATTAAGCTTTAGTAGTAGCAGGTTTTCTGGTCGGCGCTTTCCGCTCCGATTTTTTAGTACCTCCTGCCATTTCGTACTCGTTACTATTTTTACCATACTTGCTAGCTACGCCATTTAATACCCTTTCGCTAAGGTCTTTTACAGAAGCTAAATTAGCAATACATTTGTTGTATTGCTCATCTACAGTGCTTAGGGTAGTGTTGTATTGGTTTAGTGCCGAGGAAAAGTTGTCAATACTTGTTTGAAAACCAGCGGCTGTAATGCCATTGCCAAGGTCTAGTGTGGGGCTTATGCTTTTTATAGCCGCTAACCTTGTTTTTGCAACATCAAATTCTTTTACTCTTTCTAATTTTTTACGTGCCATGTTTTAAAGTTTTTTTAAGTTAAAAAAATAATTAATAATTATGTGCATAAAAATAGAAGAAACAAAAAATTATTTTTGTTATTAAAACCCTTTTTAACAAACGATTATACAAATAGAATGGTAATATAAAAAATGGAAGTGCTTTTGAGCTATTTATTAAGGATGGAGAACTCATTGCAAGGAAACTAGTTCTACTTATAAAGAAACGTGAACGCTATACAAAGAAACTAGTTCTACTTATAAAGAAACTAATTCTACTTATAAAGAAACTAGTTCTTCCCATAAAGAAACGGGAACTCCATACAAAGAAACTAGTTCCCCCTATCCTTAGAGTTAAGGCGAAGCCGTCTCTAAGGAATTTTCCCAAACGGATTTCCCAAACGGATGCCAACTTATGTGAAGTGGTTGCAAAAACGGATGCCAACTTTTGTGGAGTGGTTGCAAAAACGGATGCCAACTTTTAAAAAGTTGGCATCCGTTTTTGCAGTTGGCATCCGTTTTTACAGTTGGCATCCGTTTTTGCAGTTGGTATTTTATTACAAACCTACTCTTCCAACCCATCATCGTACTCATAATAATACCGTGCATTGTCTTTATGCAATTGTATAAATTTTTCTGCACCACCAAACCATTCTAAAATTTCTTCTCTTAATACATTGGTTTTTTGTTTGCTCAAAATACTCCCCCACGACGACCATTTGTATTTTGTAAAATCGTTTGTAATACCATGTTTTAGTGCATTTGCGTGTATATAAATAATAGTTTGAGTAAAGTGCTCGTCTTCTTTTATGTGTACTCTTTTAAACGGTTTGTAAAACAAATTTCCATCTCTATTATTTTCTTTATTAAATGCTTGCGCATACGATTGAAAAAACCGCCTAAAACTTTGCTCTATTAATGCACCAATGTTTATGTCATTTTTTAAATACTTTTTTTCGGTGGTTGTTTGCGCTATTAAAGTTTTATTATGTAGCGTTTCTGTAATAGCTTTAGTAGTTTTTATTTTAACTAAAAAATGAAAATGGTTTGGCAATAAACACCAGCAATAGACATCCAAAAATGGCGATAATATTTGAGAAAATTTTTGAAGAAAAAATAACCTGTTCTCGTCTGTAATAAAAAGTAATTCTTTGTTGTTGGTTTTATTGTAAATATGATAAATGCCGTTTTCTTCAAACTCTGCTATGTACTTTGCGTTTATGGGCATATG
>JAYTGY010000414.1:0-4690 GCA_043733065.1 Ferruginibacter sp. | reverse complement strand
GACCAATCTCCAAAGTTTGACCATGAGCTGACCATAAATGAAAAAGCCGAAGAAGAAGCCAAACGTGGTGCAAGAATTGTAAATACGATAATGGTTCCGCCAAAAAATATAGCAACTACAACTGGTGAAACAGCAGAAGAAGCAACAGAAGAAAATGCTTTTGTATCCGTAATGCCAGCATCTAAAAAAACGCCATTTACACCAATACCAGATTTGGCATTGGAAGTAAAAACAGTACCCGATGAACCAGTAGAAGAAGAGCCTACGAAATCAAAAACAGCCGATGAAGTAAAAGCTTTAGGCAACTATGATCCTATTTTAGATTTGAGGGATTATGTTTACCCATCGGTAGAATTATTGGAAAACCATGGCAGTGAAAAAATTGTACAAGACCCACAAGAGCTGGAGAATAATAAAAATCAAATCATAAACACACTTAGAAATTATGATATTGAAATACAAAAAATTTCGGCAACAGTTGGGCCAACAGTAACGCTTTATGAAATTATACCTGCACCGGGTGTAAGAATAAGTCGTATAAAAAACTTGGAAGATGATATAGCGTTAAGCCTTGCTGCGCTTGGTATTCGTATTATAGCGCCTATACCTGGTAAAGGAACAATCGGTATTGAAGTGCCAAATACCCGCAAGACAATGGTGAGCATGCGCACATTACTTGACGATGATAAATTTAGCAAAAGCACTTTTGCATTGCCAATAGCTATTGGTAAAAAAATTGACAATACACACTTTGTTGTGGACCTTGCAAGTATGCCGCATTTACTGATGGCGGGTGCAACTGGGCAGGGTAAATCTGTTGGGTTAAATGCGATACTCGTTTCGTTGTTGTATAAAAAACATCCATCTCAATTAAAATTTGTATTGGTAGATCCTAAAAAAGTAGAGCTTAGTATTTACAAAACAATTGAAAAACATTTCTTAGCAAAACTACCCGGCGAAGAAGAAAGCATTATTACCGATACGAAAAAAGTAGTGCATACATTAAATGCACTTTGTATAGAAATGGATAACAGATACGATTTGCTGAAAGAAGCTGGTTGTAGAAATATACGTGAGTACAATGAAAAATTTATTTCGAGAAAATTAAACCCCGAAAAAGGGCATCAGTTTTTACCATTTATTGTATTGGTGGTGGATGAGTTTGCAGATTTAATAATGACGGCGGGTAAGGAAGTAGAAATGCCAATCGCACGTCTAGCACAGCTTGCAAGAGCAATTGGTATTCATTTAATTATTGCTACACAACGGCCATCGGTAAATATTATTACTGGTACTATTAAAGCAAATTTTCCTGCACGTATTGCTTTTAAAGTAAGTAGCAAAATAGATAGCCGTACCATTTTAGATACTGGTGGTGCAGAGCAATTGATTGGTAAGGGAGATATGCTGGTGAGTTATAATGGCGAAGTAGTACGTTTGCAATGTGCGTTTGTAGATACGCCTGAGGTAGATAAAATTGTTGACTTTATTGGAAGCCAACGTGGGTATCCTGATGCATTTTTATTGCCAGAATATGTAGATGAAAAAGAAATGGAAGGAAAAGATTTTGATGTAAATAATAAAGATGCTTTGTTTGAAGATGCTGCTCGTTTAATTGTAATGAGCCAAAGTGGAAGTACATCTTTGCTACAACGTAAAATGAAATTGGGTTATAATCGTGCAGGTAGATTGATGGATCAGCTAGAAGCGGCGGGCATTGTAGGACCAAACCAAGGAAGTAAAGTAAGAGATGTTTTGATAAAAACAGATGCAGATTTGCAGGAGTTTTTGAATGAAATGGGGTAGCCCCCTAAATCCCCCGAAGGGGGACTTTTGGTCTCTGATACTTTTTAGTTTGTTTACAATTGGTTACTTTGTTTTTGAATTTCTGTGCCGTAGGCACTACCCATTTGTAGCACAAGAAATGGGTGTTTTAAAAGCGTGCCGTAGGTACGCAACAAAAAATAACGTATATCCATTGCATAATAAAAGATGAAAAAAGATTTGCTGATGAAGGGCTGCGGGATAGAAGTGGAAAGCCCGGAATGAAGTGAGCGACGAAGGAGCGAAACGAAATGAGGACTTGTAACGGATAGCCAGAGCAAAAGTTGAACAAAGATTTGTAGCCGAGAGCTCCAAAACAAAAATAATGTAAAAACATAGACTTGGATGAATAGAAAGTAAGATACACTAAAGCGAATCTTATGTCTAAAATTGTATGTCTAAAATCTAAAACTTGTGTCAAAATTTTTAATAGTAGGCCTAGGAAATCCTGGAAACGAATATGCTAATACCCGCCACAATATTGGGTTTGATGTGGTGGCTGCTTTTGCAATGAAACATGGCGGAGAGTTTAAGGATAACAGATTAGCTGTTACTGCAGAGGTGAAATGGAAAGGAAAAATATTTGTGTGTGTGCTGCCTACAACATTTATGAATTTGAGTGGAAAAGCATTTAAATATTGGATGGATAAAGAAAAAATACCGTTGGAAAATACGCTAACAGTTGTAGATGATTTGGCTTTGCCTTTAGATAAAATTAGGCTTCGTGGTGCAGGCACGCATGCAGGGCACAATGGTTTAAAAGATATTCAGGCTCTTTTGGGAACAGATGCTTACGCAAAATTGCGCTTTGGTATTGGCGATCAATATCCAAAAGGCATGCAGGCCGATTTTGTATTGAGCAAATGGAAACCCGAAGAAATACCGACTGTAAAGGCTAAGATTGAGGGGAGTGTAGAGATTATTGAGAATTTTGCAGCCATTGGTTTAGATAGAACGATGAGTTTCTTTAACCAAAAAGTGTATTAATTTTTAAAAAAGATAATTCTACTGTATTTTATTTCAGTCTTTTAAAGTATTTTCGTTCTAGATAGGGCAAACTTATTAATCTAGTAAGAATGAAAATAATTTGTATTGGGCGAAATTATGTAGAACATGCAAAGGAACTTAATAACGAAGTTCCTGATGAGCCTGTTATTTTCATGAAGCCCAAAAATGCCTTATTGATGGGCACTACGCCATTTTATTATCCAGAATTTACAAACGAATTACATTACGAATGCGAGATTGTACTGCGTGTATGTAAGAATGGTAAATTTGTAGAAGAGCGGCATGCTGCGGATTATTACGACGCCATATCTGTTGGAATAGATTTTACTGCAAGAGATGTGCAAGATCAGTTAAAGAAAAAAGGATTGCCTTGGGAAAAAGCGAAAGCTTTTGATAATTCTGCGGCTGTAGGTAGATTGATACCAGTAGATAAGAAAAACAATAAAGCCAATATTAATTTTTCTTTGAAGAAGAATAAAGAAGTGGTGCAAGATGGCAATTCGAAAGATATGATTTTTAATTTCAATAGTATTATTACCCATATATCTAATTATTTTTCTTTAAACATTGGGGATTTAATTTTTACTGGCACACCCGCAGGTGTGGGGGAATGTATGGTAGAAGATATATTGGAATGTTTTATAGGGACTGAAAAATTATTGACAGTGGTGGTGAGGTAGAAATTTTAAACTCCTTTACTCCTCATAAAACTCTATCAAACTTCCTATATACACATCGTTCCAGCCGGCTACAATATCATTGTAATCTTCATCAGGTATGTTGGTATGCCTAAGTTCTAAGGAAGTTTTATTTTTGTCTGCAAATAATTTGAAGGTAACAATAGATGGTTCTTCTTGCTCACCGAAATACCATTGCTGCACAATTTTTTTATCTTTATCAAATTCTAGGTTTAAGCCTTCTATACTGCCTTCCCACAAGGAAAATTCTGTATTGGGGTCAGTGCTCATTGTGGCTGGGCTACCGCTCCATAATTGTATGGTGGGTGCTTGTGTAAGCGCTGCATATACTTCTTCGGGTGTGGCGTTTAGTATATAATATTTTTTAAAGTCTTTCACGGTTTTAATTATTTAATTGTTGTTTTGCTAAATTGTTAAAATGTTGCAATGTTTTACTGATTTGTAACTTTTCGATTTTTGTAAAAGTAGTTAGAAATCGTGAGCCGCTGCGTGAGGGATTGTAGCATATGTACCCCGCATGACGCCGAAGGCGGCAGAGGAGTACATGCGGAAAGCCCGGCGCCCCTTCGATAGGGCGCACGCTCATGTTGTTTTTTTGATTTTTTAATTAACATTTTTTGAATAATACATTTGTGTAAATTTGAATCTTAAAATGAAAATAAATATGAAAAAGATTTTATCGTTAGTTGTTTGTGTGTGTTTTATTTTTTTGCAGCATGCTCATGCGCAATTAAAATCTTTTATACTTAGTCCCAATGGCGATACACTTAATAAGGTAGATAAGAAAGGCTGGAAACAAGGAAGGTGGGTAATGCGCACAGAGCCGCTGCGTGGCGAAGATGGTTTTGAAGATGAAGGGATTTTTAAAGATGACAAAAAAGAAGGTGTGTGGAGGCACTACACTTTAAAAGGTGATGCTATTGGTTTTGAAACATACTTACATGGTGGCAAAGATGGCAAGCAACAATATTATACGCCCTTGGGCGAATTGGTGAGAGAAGAAAGTTGGAAAGGGTTTAACCCCGATGCGCCTTATGATACAATTGCTATTTACGGTACTGGTAGTGGCGAAATTATAGATTATAAAATTGTGAAAGCAGAACCTTATAGTATTAAGCAAGGCACATGGAAATTTTATGAATCTTTTACTGGAAAATTAT
>JAYTGY010000413.1:0-1673 GCA_043733065.1 Ferruginibacter sp. | reverse complement strand
GAAGTATAAACTAAAGGAATATTTGCTATCACACACTGTAATGTATCAGAATAATAGCCATTTGGATTCGTATAAACTGTTCTATTTATATTACATACTGTTCCTGCAGCAAACGAACTATCTGTTTTAATATTTACAGGCTTGTTAGCTATAGCCACACCATTCATATCTTTAACATATCCAGAAACTAAAACATAGCTATAGTTTTGAGCATTTGTTTTAGCAATGAATGAAAAAAGAATAATAAGTGCAAGTAATTGTTTTGTAAAAAATGCTTTCATAAAAGATTTTTAAGTTTGGTTGATGTACACCTTTAATTAGTCTCAGACGTTAAATTTACTTTAAAGTTTAATCAATAAACAAAAATAGTCAATCCTTTAATTGGATTGACTATTTTAAGTTCTTTTTGGTAGAAAATAAACTACTTAATTGCTATTGCTTTATCAATTTTAAAGATTAATCCAGCTTTGTGAGCTTTAGTTTCTTCGTTTGTTGATGTAGCACTTGCTAATCTCCCTTTAATTTTCTTTAAAGTGTATAAAGCAGCAGATGCAGAAACATCGTCAGATTTACTTTTTTCATCTGCTAATTGGGTTAAACCATCAACAAAAGTGTTTTGTAAATATTGACGATATACATTCACATTGCCATTAAGATCAGCATCAAAAATGGCTTTTTGTAAATCATTCATTACATCAGCAATACTATATTGATTGCCATATAAACGACTATTAGTAATTCTTTGTAAAGTATTTGGATGAAGAATATGTGCTAATGAACCACTTGCTTGTAAGGTTAAAGCATTGGTAGTAATTTTAAAATCTTCACCATTATTCCCTTGATCAAAGCCTCTACGTTGGCGTTGTAAATATGGATAAACTTGAGCATCAGCATCAAAAGCAGTCGGAGCAAAAACATATTTTGCCAATACATCCATAGCTCTTTTTTGAGTGGCTAAAGGAACAGGTGTCATTGGTTTGTTTGCACTTTTTTGTTCTGGCTGACTTCTATCAATATACACTCCACCAATATATCTACTTACAGCATTAGTCATACTATTTCTTTGTCCATTTAATGTACCATATCTAGATCTTAACTCTGCATAGCTTTGACCATTTTTAGAATATTTCGTAACTAATTTTCCCATTAAGTTATTCACTAATTTATATCTATCTTCAGCATATCCTATAGCATCATTTGTAAAATCGTTTACATTAACTCTTGGATCAATTGCTTTACCTGGAGCTCTCATATCATCACCATCATTTCCAAAAACTAAGTAAGGTTCATTGCTACGAGATAATATTTTTGCCAAACCTGCTTCTTCAACATTTTCAGAAAAAGGAGTATAACCGTATTCAATAGCCCATAAATCATAAGGTCCTGCTTTTGTTGTATAATAATCACCTTGTTTATATTTATCTAATGCAACATTAATTGCAGGGTAATCCATTACACTACCCATTGAACCAATTTTTCTTGTGATTTCTTTATTATTAACCTCAATAGGAGATAACATTTGACTAGCTTTCATATTATGGTTTAAGCCCATAGTATGCCCCATTTCATGCATAATTAAATAAGTAAGAAATTGCTTATGCATTTCTTTTATATCTTTTTCTTCAGCACCAGCAATTTCTAAAGTAGTTAATCCAGTTAAATACTGTGCTTTT
>JAYTGY010000412.1:0-18641 GCA_043733065.1 Ferruginibacter sp. | reverse complement strand
CACTGTTACCAATGCAGGTGTTATTACAGGTGTAAGCGCAGGTGCTGTAACATTTACTTTTATAAATACTGCAACTACTTGTAGTAATACAACAGCAAGTGTTACAGTAACAATTCCAACTATTCTTCCATTATTCCCTCCATTTGCCCCTATTTGTAGTGGCACTAACGTTCCAATCCTACCAACAACTTCTACAAATGGGATAACAGGTTCTTGGAGTCCAAATACTGTGAGTAATACTCTAAGTGGAATATATATTTTTACACCTAATTCCGGACAGTGTGCTACTCCTGTACCGCCTTTTCCAATTGTAATTATTCCTAAACCTAACATAAATATTGGTGGGGATACCAGAATTTGTGAAGGCACCAATTATGTATTAGATGCTACAAATCCAAGCCCACTAGCAACTTATTTATGGCAGAATGGTAGTACCAATTCAACTTTTACGGTTACACAGGGAGGCACATATTCTGTAACTGTAGATAATGGATTATGTAGTTCATCAAAAACGGTAATAATAGGAATTGATTCATTACCTAAATTTACTTTAACTGGTAAAAAAACAATTTGCCCTGGCGAAAGTATTTTACTAAGCACAAGTGCATTACAAACCTATAGTTATTTGTGGCAAAATGCTAATACCAATACTAGTTTATTGATTAATAGTGCTGGCAATTATTATGTAGATGCAACAAATAGATGCGGCGTTATTAGAAAAAATATTCTTATAGAAAATGGCATTTGCCAATTGTATATGCCAACTGCATTTACACCAAATAATGATACCCGAAACGATACTTACAGACCTAGTGGTGGTGATAATGTAAAAGAATTTTCGATGGAAATTTTTAATAGATGGGGGCAAAGAGTATATGTTACTATTGATGCAAACAAAGGGTGGAATGGTAGTTTAAATGGGAAAGATCAACCCACAGGAAATTATGTTTATCAAGTTTCGTATAAAGAAAATAAAACTGGAAAAGAAGTAAAACTTAGTGGATCATTTTTATTGATACGGTAAAAAAGTATTTTAAAAGTATAAAAAAACTTGAAAAGGAATCGAGGGATTTTTATCGACAATATTGCTGAAAATTTAATTGAAAATGAAGTAGCCTTTTTAATAATGAGCATACCTTTGTAGAAAAAAGCAACCATTAAAACAAAAAACCTTATTACCTTATTGTGGGAATTAATAAAGTAATAAAGTTGAGGTATGCGTTAGAGGTTTTATAATAAACTTTGGCTATATAGATTTCGGAAAATAATTTTCATCAAAAATTTATGAACGATTTGCAAAATCCTTTTTCAGTTAAGGCAACGTAATTTTTCCTGAAATTGTAATAGTAAAAGCTCCATATGGATTAAAGAAATTACAAGAACAATAAGTAATTTGAGTTTTCCCATTTACCAATGCCACATTAACTAAAAAATTTTGTTTCATAACTATGGTTTGAGGAAACAATCCGTGAAATACAGCAACATTGGTAGCATCACTAGGAAAGTAGCCTCCTGTGCTTGTATAATTTCCTGGCACAGGTGCATTATCACCAATAAAGCGAATAGTTAAATTTTCATTGCTATTGCTTGTGGTATTTATAGTATAATTTCCACCGCTACCAAACCCAGATACTGATGTGTAAACATTAGCACCTAATCCTCCTGCGTTTGCGATGCTAGTATTATTGGCTACATTGCAAGTATTAAAAATAACTCCATAATTAATATAAAAAAGACAAGCTACGCCATTGCTACTTGTAATAGAGTAATTGTATAAACCTTGTGAGGTAGGTGTACCTGCGCCTTTTAATAATAAAGTATTAGCACCTAAAACAGTAAAAGAACCCGAAGCAGTAAAAGTTACTCCATTATTAGTAGTTGTAACATTGTAGCTGCCAATTTTTATTACATTTATACTAATGCTAACTGTATTGGCAGTAGTTAAAGGTACTAAGGCTGTAAAAGTACCTGTAGTTGTCGGTATTGAAGGGCATGTTACAGAATATTCCGCTGCTCCGTTTGTGGCTTCCACTGAATCAGTATTATCTTTTTTACAAGAAACAATTGTAACAAAAACGAAAAGTAATAACAAGGAAAAATTTAGTTTTTTCATTATGGTTTGTTTTGATAAGTTTTTATTGAAATAAAGGGGATTTTAAAATGACTTTAGTTTTGGGTTAAACGAAAAAATGTGAACTATATTGTAAATTAAAGATAGCCAATAATTATTTCGCATGTCTTTATTCAAAAAATATTTTTTTAATTGTACGTTTTAGTTGAAAATAACACAAAAAAACAAACAATCTTATTTACATTATTGTGGGATTGAATAAGGGAATAAGGTTGGGGAATGTGTTAGAGGGATTTTCTACTAAGGTTGAAGAAAATCAAAATCGAAACAACTAAAACACAATCTCATTCCCTTCCGCTAAATTAATATTGTATTGCTCCATAAAAAAAGCACGAGAAGAATTTTGAGAAGCTTGAATAATTTTTGGATAAATACTTTTAAAACAGATTAAGGCTGTTGTTTTATATTCTTTTAATTCTATATTATTTTCAATGAACAAATCAATTGTAGATTTTAACTGACCAACTGCTTTTACTCTATTTGCCTTTCTTGAACCTGTACTGCTGTTTTTTATTTCTACAAAGAAAAACTGCTTATCATCAAAAAGTAAACAATCACATTTACTTATATCTTTTTCTATTAGACATTTATCCGTTTTTACAAAATGAATTTGTTTTTGCAATTCGTTTTTAACAGTTAATTGATAAGTGAAATCAGCAGCTACAATCCTTACCGGCTTTTCGCTTTCGCCACCTTCTTCATCATACACATAAAAAACAGCTTCATTTGTTTCTTCAAATGAACTCCTAGTATTGCAAGTACATAAATGTGGAAATTTACAATTGCCCAATGCAGTTTCTAATTGTGTTCTCATTTTACTGCATGCTTATATTCAGACATTAGTTCCATTAGTGCATCAAAATCATCCCCAATTTTATCGGAAGCTTCGTCGATAAAATTATCATCAATTAAGCCTGTTTCTTCGTTGAAAATTGATTGGGCTTTACCGTCGAAAAGCTGGTAAGCAGTGAAATTAGCTGATTCAATTTCAGCTTCCAATATATCATCAACAGGTTTGGTTATTTTTTTTAGTTCGCTTAAATTTCTAATTCCTTTTAAATTAATTAAGTGTGACTTAGCTTTATTTAAGTGTGTCTTAACTTTATAAGCATATAAAAGATTATTTATTGCCGAAAGTATATATGGACTATGAGTAGTATAAGTATGAATTGTACCAATATCTTCACCATCTGGTTCTCTTCGTCCAAATTCTAGTAATTTAATTAATTCATATTGAGCTAATGGGAACAAGTTTAATTCTGGTTCTTCTATTACAAATGATTGATGTTCCAATGAATATTTTTTATGCAAGATTGGAATCAAAATAGGAAGAACACTCTGAATACCTGATGCAGCTTCAGATAGCTTTATGCTATTTTCATTATTTGTAAAAATCCTATCCTCTCCATTAATACTTTTATAGGATAGATTCTTTTGTAAAAAATTTAAATCAATTTCTTTTATACTTGCCTTTTCTAATTCGGCACCAAAAGATAAAATATGCTTTGGTATAGGCACATTATTATTTAAAAGATTTAGAGAGGCGTTTTTTATTATATTGATAAAGTTTCTTTCAGATGGAATAT
This sequence comes from Ferruginibacter sp., assembly GCA_043733065.1. Classification (GTDB taxonomy): domain Bacteria; phylum Bacteroidota; class Bacteroidia; order Chitinophagales; family Chitinophagaceae; genus Ferruginibacter. The sequence continues at coordinate 14,924 of JAYTGY010000412.1, read as the reverse complement.
ATAAAGCTGTATTTGTACTAAGATTTAATTCAATTTGTTTCAATAAATCAATCGCATTTAGAAATTGCTCCTTGGTGATTTTTTTAATTTCATTTTCACTATTCTCAAAATCAAATTTTTTATAATCATCTTTTAAAATTACAATTAAGCTAATATAAAAGTAGATAAGATTTTCTTTAAACTCGTTTAAAATAATTTGTATTCTTTTTGAATTTAAAATAAAATCATCTTTTAATCTTTCTAATTCCTGGATTTTATAAAATAATCTTGGTTGATAAACTATTTTACCTTCCTTGAAAATTAATAAATGTAACTGCGAATCAAATTCAATTTCAGTACCATCATTTAGAAATGAAGCAATATTATATTCCTCTAAAGTGTCTTTAAAAGCCTTAAAATAAATTTCACTTTTATCAATTGTAGAATCTTTATCAAAATCCTTCAAAAACTTCCTCGGCGCCTTAAAAATAGTAAACAACTTAGCCAAAGCACTTTTGCCGCTTGCTTGTGGGCCGATAAAAACATTTACATTTTTTAATGTAACGTCAATATCTTTTAATGGACCAAACTTTTTTACTATTAATCTAGATTGCATCTATGCTTTTTAATTTTTACGAAAATACAGACTTTAATTAAATATTGTTTTGATTAAGGTAGTATAAAGGAACAAAATTATCATTGTTAAGTGATAATGTCAATCTACTACGCCAATAAAAGCTGAAAAACGATTCTCCGCCCACGGGCTGGCGGATAGCAGTGGAAATCCTTTTTGCCTGCCTTTGAGGCAAAAAGATTGCAACGGATAGCCGCAACAAATGTTCAATAGAGTGATGAAGAACAAAGCCCCAACAAGAAAGACATTAGATTTTAGACACAAGACTACCTCGTTTTACAAATCGAATTTTTAAGTAAAATGATGATTTAGCCTGCTCATTTAGCTGTTTCTTGTGTCTTATGTCTAATATCTAATGTCTAATATCTAATTTCTGCCCTCTTTTCCCTATTTTTGCGCACCAAAAAAAATGTTAAAACTATGATGGAAAATTTAATTTACGTAGTACCTGCAATGGGCATTGTGGGCTTGTTGTACACTTTCGTAAAGTACGCTTGGGTATCTAAGCAAGATGCGGGCAACGATCGCATGAAAGAAATAAGTACTTATATAGCTGAAGGCGCTATGGCGTTTTTGAAGGCGGAGTACAAAATTTTAACCTATTTTGTTATCATTGGCGCATTATTGCTTGGGGTAATGGGTTATACCAATGCTAATAGCCACTGGAGTATTGCAGTAGCATTTATATTGGGTGCATTTTTTAGTGCATTGGCTGGTTTTGTGGGTATGAAAATAGCTACCAAAGCCAACGTACGAACGGCTCAAGCGGCTCGTACGAGTTTAAGCAAGGCATTGTCTGTTTCGTTTACCGGTGGTAGCGTAATGGGTATGGGTGTGGCTGGTTTGGCTGTGCTTGGCTTGGGTGGATTGTTTATTATTTTGAAACAAATATTTGCACCTCATGCTGCAGTAAACAGCGAAGAAATGGAGCGTACAATTGAAATATTAACGGGCTTTTCTTTAGGCGCTGAGTCTATTGCATTGTTTGCTCGTGTAGGTGGTGGTATTTATACAAAAGCTGCCGATGTGGGTGCGGATCTTGTGGGTAAAGTGGAAGCTGGTATTCCGGAAGATGATCCTCGTAACCCTGCAACCATTGCAGATAACGTGGGTGATAACGTAGGTGACGTAGCTGGTATGGGTGCCGATTTATTTGGTAGCTATGTGGCTACGGTTTTGGCAACGATGGTTCTTGGAAGAGAAACAGATGCTATGACAGATGCTTTTAATGGTATGAGTCCAATTTTATTACCAATGCTTATTGCAGCTATGGGGATTATATTTTCAATTATTGGTACGTTCTTCGTACGTATAAGTGAGAGCGCAGGTTTGAGCACACACAAAGTACAATCTGCATTGAACATGGGCAACTGGGGAAGTATGGTTTTAACAGCTATTGGTTGTTATTTTCTAGTAAACTTTTTAATGCCTGAGCATATGGTTTTGCGTGGACATGAGTTTACAAAAAATGGTGTGTTTGGTGCCATAATGGTAGGCCTTGGTGTAGGTGCATTAATGAGTATCATTACTGAATATTACACTGCAATGGGTAAACGCCCTGTAATGAGTATTATTCGCCAAAGTGCTACTGGGCATGCTACAAATATAATTGGTGGCTTGGCTGTAGGTATGGAAAGTACATTGCTTCCTATCTTGGTGTTGGCTGCTGGTATTTATGGTTCTTATTATTGTGCAGGTTTGTACGGTGTAGCTATTGCAGCTGCAGGTATGATGGCTACTACGGCTATGCAATTGGCAATAGATGCGTTTGGTCCTATTGCTGACAACGCTGGCGGTATTGCCGAAATGAGTGAGTTGCCTGCTGATGTGCGTGAGAAAACAGATATCCTAGATGCGGTTGGTAATACTACTGCTGCATCTGGTAAAGGTTTTGCCATAGCTTCTGCAGCATTAACGGCGTTGGCTTTGTTTGCAGCTTTTGTTGGTATTGCAAAAATAGATGGTATAGATATTTATCATGCAGATGTGTTGGCAGGTTTATTTGTGGGTGGTATGATTCCGTTTATATTTTCGTCTTTGGCTATTAAAGCCGTGGGTGAAGCTGCCATGGCAATGGTGGAAGAAGTTCGTCGTCAGTTTAGAACGATTCCTGGTATTATGGAAGGTACAGGAAAACCTGAGTACGATAAATGTGTGGCTATATCTACAGAAGCATCGTTAAAGAAAATGATGTTGCCTGGCGCTATTGCTTTATTGACTCCGATAATTATTGGTTTTGTTTTTGGCCCAGAAGTGTTGGGTGGTTTTCTTGCAGGTGCTACAGTATGTGGTGTGTTGATGGGAATATTTCAAAACAACGCTGGAGGCGCATGGGATAATGCTAAAAAATCTTTTGAGAAAGGTATAGAAATAAATGGTGAAATGTATTACAAAAAATCGGAACCACACAAGGCTTCTGTAACCGGTGATACCGTAGGTGATCCTTTTAAAGATACATCTGGACCATCGATGAATATCTTGATTAAATTGATGAGTATTGTGAGTTTGGTAATAGCTCCTACACTTGCAAAAATACATCACGATAAAATTGAAACGAGAAGAAACGAAACGATACAAACGTTGACAAAGATGGCTGCGGGTACAACTGCAGCGGCTGCGGCTACTACAGCTGTTGTTGGCGAAGCTAACGAAGCAGAATCTATTGCAAAAGCTGCGGATGCGGCAAATGCAAACGCTACATCTACTACAACTGCAGCTGCTGGCACTATCAATGCTGATGGAGATTATGTAGCTGACATTGGTGCAAATACTGAAATTAAATTGGCAAATGGTACATCAATAAATGTAGGCGCAAATTCGGTAGAGGCAAAATTAAATGCATTTATTAATGATAAAACTAAAGAAGTTTCTAAAGCAGATTGGTTTAGTTTGGATAGGTTGTATTTTGAAAGTGGTAAATCTACTTTAAAGCCAACATCGGAAGCTCAATTAAAAAACATTGCTGCATTGCTTGCTGCTAACCCAACCGTAGAATTAAAATTGGGTGGCTACACAGACAACTCAGGCGATTCTTTAGGCAATGTAAAAATATCGATGGCTAGAGCAGAAACTGCAAAAGCAGCATTGGTAAAATTAGGTGTGGCTGCTAATCGCTTGGTGGCTGAGGGTTATGGCCCACAGCATCCAATTTGTGCTGCTAACGATACAAAAGCATGTATGGCACAAAATAGAAGAATAGATGTGAATGTGACGAAGAAGTAATTGGGGATTTCACGCAAAGCTCGCAAAGGAGCAAGGTCGCAAAGAAAAATAAATTTAAAAAATACCCTCGAAGTTGATTCGAGGGTATTTTTTTTATAGCTACTAATTGTACGAATGAAATGCAAAACATTAAACCAATTAAGTCATTTTCTTCTAACCACGAAGTGGTTAAATTTGCTTAGCCATGGGTGCAACCCATGGCATATAATAAAATATAAAACCAACCCTGAAAGGGTTGGATCATTTTTTTTTGAATTGGTAATTTGTGGAATTTATGTTGAACCCCGTTGGGGTTCTGCCTATTTTTTTAATTCATAACCATGGGTTTCACCCATGGTTATGATCATTAAACCCTTTCAGGGTTTTGACTGGATTAAGGATATTTGTACTATTTCGTTTCTGCTACTTTTTTAAGAAGCGTTTCTGTGATTTCGTTGGCAATTAAATCAAAATCTTGTTCTGTGAGTTCTTGTAGGTAAGGTTTTTCGATTTTAAAATTAGGGTTACTGTCTAAAGTTATTTTGTAAGAATAATCACCTAATGTAATCAAATACTTAAACCCCAAGTGAAATGTATCAAGTCCATTATGCTTATACCCTTCTAAGCTATGAATAACTGAAAATTTTTCAAAGGTTTCAACATTACCTGCTTTAATAACCGTATTAAAAAAATTCTTAAATTCATGTAAATTTTTTAATTTAGTAGTGCCCCCAATATTAGATTTAAACTCAGCTCTATTTTCTATAAATAATATACTTATTTTTTCAATTTTGTTCAATAAAATATCTATAAAAGAAAGAGCAACCACTTCAAGGGTATGCTTATTGGTCTCAATTGATTTTTTTGCAGCAAGTATATTATCTTCCTCAAACCCATTCTTCAACAAATCCAATTTCTTATCCCAATCACCTAACTCATCTATATTTTCGCCTTTTGCAGCTTTTATAGAAAGCTCTACACTCCAAACTAATTTCTCCGCAATATATGCTCTAATACTGTCCAAATCTCCCGCATCAGCTTCTTGCAATGCTTGTAAATAACTTTTTTTATCGTCAGATTTAATAACAAGGGGAGGCAAATTATTTTTAAGTAAATGATAATTCATCAACAACCTTGCTATTCTTCCATTGCCGTCATCAAAGGGATGAATGCATACAAACTTGTAATGCAAATCTGCTGCTACAATTACTGCATCATCTGTATTTGTATTGTACCATTGCATTAAATCGTGCATCAAAGCAGGTGTTTCCGCAGGAGATGGATAATGAAATATTTCGCCATTTTGTAATCGTACAGAATTTGGGAATGATTTGTACTCTCCTACTTTTATTTCTCTTCTTGTTGGTTGCCCATCTGGTGTAATGGCTTCTTTAAAAAATGGCCTTACTAATAAAAGTTTATTTAATTGACGAATAAAATTTTCATTTAATGTTCTTTCTTTATCATCTACCAAATCATACACTAGTTTTAGCGCTACATCATGCCCTTTCATTTCTTCGTACTCTCGTAGTTCATGGCTTCCTTTCGTTTGGTCAAAAATTAGCAACAACTCCGTTTCGTTATAAGTAAGTGTATTACCTTCCATATGGTTAGAATTGTAATTCCACTCTAAGCGAAATTTTTTATCTAACCGTTGTTGGTTTTCTGCACTTAATGGTTGCAATTTTTCCAATTGCGTTTTAAGTTGTTCAATATGTAGTAGTAAATCTTTCAATACTCAAATATAAGGTATAAGAAATATTAGTTTGCAGATAGTCAACAATTTTCTTACAAAACAATATTCTTAGATTATTTTTGCAGCCATGCAAATTTTATCCGTTTCAAATCTTTTTTCTGAACAACTACTCGGCAATTTTGCTTTAGAAAATATCAATTTCACTCAAAACCATTTACAAAAAATTGCCCTCATAGGCGAAACTGGTTCTGGAAAATCTACTCTACTAAAAACGATTGCAGGTTTTATACAACCAAAAACTGGCGAAATACTTTTTAATGGTAAAAAAGTATTGGGCCCCGATTGGCAATTGGTAGCTGGCGAAAAAGGCATTGCTTATTTAAGCCAACACTTTGAGCTACGCAACAATTATAGAATGGAAGAATTGCTCTTGTATGCGAATGAACTTTCGCAAGAAGAAGCTGATGAGCTCTATAAAATTTGCCGCATAGATCATTTGATGAAACGCAATAGTTATGAACTATCTGGTGGCGAAAAACAACGAATAGCTTTAGCAAGATTATTGGTTTCGAAACCTAGATTATTAATTTTAGATGAGCCATATTCTAACCTAGATTTAATTCACAGAAATATTTTAAAACAAGTGGTGAAAGATATTTGTGAACGATATGAAATTACTTGCTTGCTTACCTCACACGAACCTGCGGACGTTTTACCTTGGGCAGACGACTTCCTCGTTTTGCAAAATGGAAAAATTATACAAAAAGGAACAGCTGAGGAAGTGTATAAAAAACCTGTGAGTGAATATGCGGCAGCACTGCTAGGTAATTATAATTTAATAAAAAAAGAAGACTGTAAATATTTTAAAATAGGTGCAATAGCAAAAGATATTTATGTAAGGCCCGAAAAATTTATAAACTCAACTGAAGGAGATGATACCATAAAAGGTAAAATAGTAGCACAACGATTTATGGGTAATTATTACGAAGTTGATATTGCTTCTGGCAATTTTATCATCACCATGAAATCATATTTTAAGCAAACATTAAATAAAACGGTGTTTGTGTGGGTAGATATTGATTAAATGTATTTTTAAGCGTTTTTAATATTAAGATTGAAAAAATCCCATCAGATTATCTCCGATGGGATTTTTATCAAACTAAAACTATTACAAAAAAAATAACAATCTATATACTTATTCAATAAATATTTTGATTTTTACTGAGCAAATAAAAATTGGTTGATGAACAGAGGCACTCTTCAACCCTTCAACAATATTCAACAACTTTCAACACTTCTTCTACACCAGCGCCAACTCCAGCACTTGCGCCATCGTTTTCACATAATGAAACTTCATGCCTTTTATATATTGGGGATTTATTTCCAACACATCTTTTTCATTTAGGTAGCACATAATTATTTCTTTTATACCACTACGTTTTGCTGCCAATACTTTTTCTTTTATGCCACCAACTGGTAGCACTTGACCACGCAATGTTATTTCTCCTGTCATAGCCAAAAAAGGCTTTATGCGCCTACCACTAAATGCGCTAGCCAGTGCACTCATCATCGTTATACCTGCACTTGGCCCATCTTTAGGTGTAGCACCTTCGGGCACATGTATATGTACATTTTTCTTTGCAAAAAGTTCAGCATCTAAACCCACTTTTTTTGCATTGCCTTTAAGCCACGTAAGCGCTGTGCTTGCACTTTCTTTCATTACATTTCCAAGATTACCCGTAAGTTGTAGCTCACCTTTTCCTTCGCTCAGTTGTGTTTCTATAAATAAAATATCTCCACCAACATATGTCCAAGCAAGGCCCACAGCCACACCAGGCATGTTAGCTGTTTTGTACAATTCATTACTGTATCTTGGTTTACCCAATATTTTTTCTACATCATTATTGGTAATGGTAGCTTTTAGTTTTTCTCTAAGCACAAGTTCTTTTGCTTGATAGCGCATTATACTTGCCAACTGCCTGTTCAATTCACGCACACCACTCTCTCTTGTATAATCTTCTATTACTTTTTGCAACACCGCATCGCTTATTTTAAAACTATTTTCTTTCAAGCCATGCATTTCTTTTTCCTTTGGCATTAAGTGCCTTTTGGCTATTTCTATTTTTTCTTCTACTGCATATCCGCTAAGGTCTATCACTTCCAAACGATCACGCAGTGCAGGTTGTATATTGCTAATATTATTTGCGGTAGCAATAAAAAGCACTTTGCTCAAATCATATTCCAGCTCTAAATAATTATCATAAAAAGCATTGTTCTGCTCTGGGTCTAGCACTTCTAGCAATGCAGATGATGGATCGCCTCTATGGTCAGTCCCTACTTTATCTATCTCATCTAAAATCATTACAGGGTTACCACTTTTAGCTTTGCGTATAGATTGCAAAATACGCCCAGGCATAGCACCAATGTATGTTTTACGATGGCCCCGTATTTCACTTTCGTCGTGCAAGCCACCAAGGCTCACTCGTACATATTTTCTATTAATGGCAGCAGCAATGCTTTTTCCCAAACTTGTTTTACCAATACCAGGAGGGCCAATAAAACAAAGAATCGGGCTTTTCATATCGCCCTTTAACTTAAGCACAGCAAGGTATTCGAGAATACGCTCCTTTATTTTGTTCATGCCATAATGATCATGATCCAATACCTTTTTTGCTTTTTTAAGGTCGTAACTATCCGCTGTAAAATCATCCCAAGGCAAATCCAACATCAAATCTAAATGATTATACACAACTGAATAATCTGGTGTGCTCGGGTGCATTCGCTCCAATTTCTCAGCGCCTTTCTTAAACATTTCCGCAGCCGCCGCAGGCCATTTTTTAGACTCAGCTTTTTTCTGCATTTCTTTTACTTCTGCCACATTATCGCCACCAAGCTCATCTTTAATGGCTTTCATTTGCTGTTGCAAAAAATATTCACGTTGCTGTTTATCAAGCTCAGCACGGGTTTTGTTGGTTACTTTATTTTTAAGTTCGGTGTATTGCAATTCCGTATGCATTAGGCTCATCAGCAATTCTGCACGTTCTTTCAAATCGCTTATTTCTAACAAACGTTGCTTTTGTTTTAGCTCGCAATTTAAATTGCTGCTCACAAAATGTATTAAGAAAGATGGATTTTCAATATTTTTTAAAATAATACCAGCCTCGCTAGGAATGTTTGGCGATAGCCCAATAATTTGTGCAGCCAAATCTTTTACACTACCCACAATGGCTTCCAAATCTGGATCACCTTTGCGTTTGTCTTCTTCTAAAATTTTTATAGTGGCTTTAAAATAAGGCTCCTCGGTTGTAATGGTTTCTATAGCAAAACGTTTACGCCCTTGCAAGATAACGGTAGTGCCTCCATCGGGCATTTTTATAATCTTAATTATTTTTGCCACCGTACCAATATTTTCCAAATCGGTTACCAGCGGTTCTTCCACATTGCTGTCTTTTTGCGCCACTACACCTACCAATTTGTCAGTCTTATACGCATCGGTAACCGCTTTTATACTCTTATCTCTACCAACGGTAATCGGTATTACCACACCCGGAAAAAGCACCGTATTTCTCAATGGTAAAATCGGCAATTCGCTTGGAATCACCTCTCCGTCTGCACTTCCATCATCATCTTCGTTTAGGGGAATAATCGGCATAAACTCCATATCCTCATCTTGGCCCTGCAAATAAATCTTCGTATTCATTAAAATCGTTTAGTTAGTCAATATGTCAAAAATTGGCGGTAAAGGTCGTTAATTTTTGTGGAAGTGTATAAGGACAATATTAGTGCCGAGAAATAGATGTTAGACATGAGATAAAAGACACAAGATGGAACATTCTCAATCTTGTGTCTCATGTCTAATCATCTTATGTCGATTTGGGGCTGTGAGCATTTAGCATATTTCATCATTTGACCGGGCTATCCGCTACAATCTTTTTTCTCGTTCCTCGAAAAAAGGATTTTCGCTTCTATCCCGCAGCCCTTCATCATTATATCTTTTATCATCTTTTATTATGCAATAGATCAACTAGTAGAACAACAAATAATATTTACCAACTTTAAAATTTACAACACAAAAATATTTATATTGTGAAACGATAAAACATACAATGGAACAACAAGACATCATCATTTACAATACCAAAGACGGTAAAACAGCTGTAGCCTTAATGGCAAAAGATGGAAACGTGTGGATGAGTCAAAATCAGTTAGCAGAACTTTTTGACACCTCGATACCGAATGTCAGTATGCATATATCTAACATAATAGAAGAGAAAGAGTTAGATAAAAATTCAGTTATTAAGGATTACTTAACAACTGCCGCAGATGGGAAAAATTATAATGTTACATTTTATGCTTTAGAAATGATTTTGGCTATCGGTTTTAGAGTACGAAGTAATAGGGGTACGCAATTTAGACAGTGGGCTACTCGAAACCTTAAAGAGTATATGATAAAAGGTTTTGTGATGGATGATGAACGCCTAAAAAACCCTGATGGCAGAGCGGATTATTTTGATGAACTACTTGCACGCATTAGAGATGTGCGGGTATCTGAAAAAAGATTTTACCAAAAATTGAGAGATTTATTTTCGTTGAGCAGCGATTATGATAGCACAGATAAAGCCACACAAATGTTTTATGCCGAAACACAAAATAAAATATTGTTTGCTATAACGAGTAACACAGCAGCGGAGATAATTGTAAATCGAGCCAATGACAAAGAACCCAATATGGCACTCACCAGTTGGAAAGGAAATGTTGTAAGAAAACAAGACATTTATATTGCCAAAAATTATTTGACAGCAGATGAAATAGATAGTCTTAATCGTTTTGTAATGGTATTTTTAGAAACAGCAGAACTACGAGCAAAAAACAGAATAGACATAACAATGAATTTTTGGAAAGAAAATATTGATAAAATTATTTTGCTAAACGATAAACAAGTGCTCAATCATAATGGAACAATTAGTCATATAGAAATGGAAAAGCAGGTAGATATTATTTATGAAAAATTTAATGCACAAAGAAAAAAACTAGATGCTAAAGAAGCTGATGAAATGGATATGGAGGAGTTGAGGCAATTAGAAAATAAAATTAAGGAAGCAAAATAATAATAGTCTATAAAAGCACACCAATATTTCTACAAGTTCTAATTTAACAATACAACCGTATTTTTGCCCTAATGCAAATAAACCTAACACCCCAAGAACTTACTATTTTCAATAAAATATCTACCGCTGCAAAAAACATTGGAGTGGAGAGTTATGTAATTGGGGGTTTTGTAAGAGATAAAATATTGGGTAGAGACACCAAAGATATAGATGTGGTTTGTGTAGGCGATGGCATTGCGTTAGCAGAAGAAGCCGCTAAACAATTTGGGAAAAATATTGTAGTAAATATTTTTAAAACCTATGGCACTGCACAAATAATAATTCCTTCAAAATATTTATCTAGCAGTAAATCTATTGCACAATCTTCTACGTTTCCTCCCCCTGCGGGGGAGATAGAGGGGGCTATAGAATTCGTAGGTGCCCGCAAAGAAAGTTACAGAGAAGAAAGTCGCAACCCGATTGTAGAAATTGGAACGTTGGAAGATGATCAATTGCGCAGAGATTTTACCATCAACGCCATGGGTATTTCTTTAAACGAAAATAATTTTGCAGAATTGATAGACCCTTTTGATGGACTTGGCGATATTGATAAAAAAATATTAAAAACACCACTTGCGCCCACACAAACATTTATAGACGACCCTTTGCGTATGATGCGTGGAATAAGATTTGCAGCACAATTGCAATTTACATTAGAAGAAAATACTTTGCAAGCCATTGCCGATAATGCTAGTAGAATAAAAATAATAACCAAAGAAAGAATTGCTGAGGAACTCAATAAAATTTTGATGTGCAAAAAACCATCTATCGGTTTTGATTTGTTGTACAAAACAGGATTACTGCACATTATTTTTCCACAAATGGTAGCGCTAGCAGGTGCAGAGTTTGTAGATGGTTATGGACATAAAGATAATTTTTACCACACCCTGCAAGTGGTAGATAATATTTGTGAAACCACAGATGATTTGTGGCTTCGTTGGGCTGCAGTGTTGCACGATATTGCAAAACCAAATACAAAAAAATTTGAAGAAGGCCATGGGTGGACATTTCATGGGCACGAAGCGGTAGGTGCACGCATGGTGCCAAAAATATTTACACAATTAAAGCTACCGCAAAATGAAAAAATGCGATTCGTACAAAAGATGGTAGAAATGCATTTGCGACCAATAAGTCTTACAAAAGAAAATATTACAGACTCTGCCATTCGCCGTTTATTATTTGATGCAGGAGAAGATATTGATAGTTTAATGAAATTGTGCAATGCCGATATTACTTCAAAAAACAAACAAAAAGTAAAACGTTTTTTAGAGAATTTTGAATTGGTGCGTAAGCGTTGCGAAGAAGTAGAAGCCACTGATAGCTTGCGAAATTGGCAACCGCCCATAACTGGTGAAATTATTATGGAAACCTTTTTTTTAAAACCTAGCAAAGAAGTAGGATTAATAAAAGATGCCATTCGAAATGCCATTTTAGATGGCGAAATACCTAATAATTTTGACATCGCATTTAATTATATGTTGGCTAAAGCAAAAGAACTCGGAATTAATGCAGTAGATGGGAGCATTTAAAATTGATGCAAGATGTGTCACCTTTGATTAGAAACTTTCTAGTATAAAGCAGGTATAAAAAGATGACACCTTTATTATTAATACAACAATTTTAAATGCTCCCAGCAAATTCTTGATTCTTAACTCATAATTCTTATTTTTACATTATGGCTATTTTAAAATTTAGGGTTTATTTTCAAGAAGATGAAAGCATTTATAGAGATATTGCAATAAAGCATTCCAATAGTTTTTTGGACTTGCACAATGCTATATTACATGCATACGAATTTGATAAAATACATGCAGCTACTTTTTATAGAAGCAATGATATTTGGCAAAAAGGTAGAGAAATATCTATTGAAAAATATGATAAGGAATATAAAGCCGAACCGCTCATAATGTCTGAAACCGTTATTGGTACTGAAATACGTGACCCTAATCAAAAGTTTGTGTACGAATACGATTTTGTAAAGCATTGGTTTTTTGCAATAGAATTAATAAATGTAGATAAAGAAGAAAATGCAAAATTATCTTATCCTATATGTGTACGTACAGAAGGTATTGCCCCATCACAATATGGCACAAAAGGCTTAGTAGATAAACGCCTTGCCGAAATGGAAGAAAAATACGATTTAAAAGCAACTGCAATGGAAGATGGTTTTGGGGAAGAAGGGGAAGATGGAGATGTGGTAGATGATACAGATGAAGTGGGGGAAGATTTTGGAGAAGAGGAAATATAATAATTAGCTAATTTGCTGATCCCGAAAAATCGGGACAAGTAGTGCTAATTTGCTAATGTTCTAAATTCAGATAGGATAAGATAACAAACTCTAAACAGTTACAGGCTTCAAAAGTCCTCCGCCTATCGGCGAAGATTTAGGGGGCTACAAAAATAATTTTAATAATGAAGGTTCTTTACAAACCTTATTTATGAAACAAAAAACCTGCATCATAATTTGCGGCCCAACCGCTAGTGGCAAAACTGATATTGCCATCGATGTTGCAAATCATTTCAACACACAAATCATTTCTGCAGATAGTCGACAATGTTTTAAAGAATTGGGTATTGGCGTTGCAAAACCATCACTAGAGCAGCTTTCGGCTGTTAAGCATTATTTTATAAACTCAAATAGCATTACCGAAAATATTTCTGCCGCAGATTTTGAGCAATATGCTTTGAATTGTATAAACGAAATATTCAAAACAAACGATGTGGCTGTAATGGTTGGTGGCACAGGGTTGTACATAAAAGCTTTTTGCGAAGGGTTAGATGATATTGCAAAAACCGATGAGCAAATAAAAATAGATATTGCCAAAAATTATGCTGCACATGGGTTTGTTTGGTTGCAAGAAAAAATAAAAGAAGAAGACCCTTTGTATTTTGAAAAAGGAGAAATACAAAATCCACAAAGAATGATGCGTGCTTTGGAAGTAATAAGAAATACTGGAAAGTCAATTATTGCTCATCAACAAAAAATAAAAAAAGAAAGAGATTTTAATATTATAAAAATTGGCATAGAAATACCAAGGGCCATTTTATACGAAAGAATAAATACACGGGTAGATAAAATGATGGCGCAAGGTTTAGAAATGGAAGCGGTAACACTTCATTATCAAAAAGAATTGAACGCATTGCAAACGGTTGGCTATAGAGAGTTATTTGATTATTTTGAAAATAATACTACTTTAGAAAAAGCTGTTGAATTGATAAAACAAAATACAAGGCATTATGCAAAACGACAAATGACTTGGTTTAAAAAAGATGCGGCTGTTATTTGGTTGGTGGTAGATAATATTTTGGATTTTGTAAAAAATAAATGGTAGGTCTATTGTATAAAAAATCAAAGGGAAATTGAAAACGAAAATAATATGTACTTATCAAATTCATAATAAATAGCTTAAATTCGTAAAAAATATTTTTATGGTAAATGTTATTATTCCAATCGACTTTTCTGAAACATCTTTTAATGCTGCACATTATGGCGCAAAGATGTATGCCAATAGGACCGATGTAAACATCATATTGTATAATTTTTATTCCTCTAACGAAGATGCCAACGTTCCTAAAACATATCTATCAGGCTTGCAAAAAGAATTAAAAGCCATTGCCATTAATATTGAAACCTTTACAGAATCTGGCAGTAATTTTATTGAAAGTCTTACTGCATTTGCGCATGTAAAAAGTGCATACATGATTATAATGGGTCTTACAGGAAAGTCTGCATTAGCACAACGTTTTTCTGGTTCAAATACTTTAAAAATGGCGGAGCAAAATGTTTGCCCAGTTTTAATCATTCCAGCAAATGCAGTTTATACCAGCATTACAAATATTTTAATAGCTTCAGAAATGAAACATGTGGAAGATACGCCCGTGTTGCTTGCAGTAAAAAGAATATTAACGGATTTTAAACCAAACTTACATGTATTGAATGTAGATGATAGCCATTACATTTCTTTAACCACAAGTTATAAAAAAGAAAGAGATGAAATGGAAATGTTATTGGCAGACTTTAATCCCGAATTTTATTTTATGCGCTTATTCGATTTTCATGAATCAATGAATTTATTTGTACATGATAAGGTTATAGATATGATTATTATGGCTCCGAAATTTCATGGTTTTTTTCAAAGATTATTTAAAACACAGCATACAAAAAAGATGATTTATCAAAGCAAAGTGCCTGTGCTTGCGGTGCATGAGTAAATGTTCTAATCTTACTTTTAAAAGATACATATATCACTTCAAAATAATTTAGCCT
>JAYTGY010000411.1:0-5471 GCA_043733065.1 Ferruginibacter sp. | reverse complement strand
CAACCCTTATACCATTGCTGCTACTGTATTTGGCAATTTTATAAGCAACTATGTTGTAATAAATAATGGTACACAATATTGTGCAGATACTATAAAATTGAACCATGCAATAAGTGTAAGAGGACCAAATTTAAGTTACACATCTAACGCAAGTGTATGTGCAAAAAATGCTGACACAATTACAAATACGTCTGCTGCATATATTGCAAACGATACCGTAAAACTTTGGTATTGGAACTATGGCATGAGTCTAAAAAACGATACAATTTTTCAACCTCCAATTTTAATTTATCCTGGCCCGGGTGTATATACCATTAAATTATTTGCTACTGATAAAAATGGTTGCATAGACAGTTTAATAAAAAACGTTACTGTAAAACCAACGCCGTTTCTTCGTTTATTTCCAAGAGTCGATACTTTGTGCCAAGGAAAAACAGATTCACTTTTTGCATTTCATAGCGATACATTATTGTGGTCACCTGCTACATTTTTATCCTGCGCAAATTGCGATACAGTAATAGCCAATCCAAATACAAGTACCATATTTTATGCAACTGCTAATAATAGTGTGGGCTGTGCCAGTAAGGATAGTATTATTTTAACAGTTTTTGAACCATTTACTGCTGCTGCAATAAAAAGCCCCGTTTATGTGTGCGTAAAAGACACCGTGCATATAAATGTGAGCCCGCCCAATAAAAAAATTATATGGTCGCCCGGCATTGGTTTATCTGATACTACTATTTACAATCCAATCGTTACAGGTATAGCAAACACTTTATATTTGGCTATACTTACAGATTCGGTGGGTTGTTTTAGCAGCAACGCTTTGGTAGATATTATAATAAAAACATTGCCATTAGTAAACGCTGGGCCTGATAAAGTTTTACCATACAACAACCCATTTACCATTACACCTACTTATGGCAGTAATATTATTTCTTATGAATGGATACCTAGCATAAAACTAAGTTGTACAAATTGCCAGTCGCCAAATGGCATTGCTTTAGAAACAGAGACTTTTACCATAAAAGTAAAGAGCGATAGTGGCTGTGTTGCCAAAGATGATATTACCATTTTTGTAGAATGTAAATATGCAAACCTTTTATTACCTACAGCGTTTTCACCAAATAGAGATGGTAAAAATGATATTTTTCGCCCCATTACAAGAGGAATAAAAAGCATTACAAAATTTGCCATTTTTAACAGATTTGGCCAATTGCTTTACGAAGCCAAAAATATAATACCCAACGAAAAAACAACTGGCTGGGATGGAAAGTACAAAGGAATAGAACAAGAAGGCGGTGCTTATGTATTTATGCTTGAAGTTATTTGCGATTTGGGTGAAATAATTACCAAAAAAGACTCGTTTTTATTATTGAGATAATTTATGCATTTTTATTAAAATATGTATAAGTTTACAAAATCGTAATTTTACTTATTAAAAAATAGCTACTTTTACGAGTACAATTATGACAGACGAACTAACAACACCTATAAAAGTAATTATTGCCGATGATCATGTGCTTTACAGAGCGGGTGTAAAAGCCGCCTTGAGCCAAAAAAAGGATATTGAAATTATTGCAGAAGCAGATAATGGAATGCATTTAATAAATATGCTAAAGTCTATACAAGCCGATGTGATATTGCTAGATATTCAAATGCCAGTAATGGATGGCATACAGGCTTTACCAGAAATAAGAAAAGTATGCCCTGGGGCAAAAGTTATTATGCTCACCATGATGGACGACCATAGTATGATAACAAAATTGATGGAAATTGGTGCTAATAGTTATTTATCTAAAACAAGTGATAGTGAAATAATTTATGAAGCTATAAAAACTTGCCACAAAGATGAATACTATTTTAATACACTTACCAATCAAGCAATGCTTGCCAATTTGAAGCAACGCAATGTGCAAGTACCACAGCAGTTTCAAAATGCAGATGCACAATTAAACGATAAAGAAACGATGATTCTAAGATTGATGTGCGAAGAAAAAAGCACAAAAGAAATTGCAGATTTAGTGGAGCTTAGCCCACGTACTGTAGAAGCATTGAGAGATAAATTAAAAGTAAAAACTGGTGCAAAAACAACAGCTGGTTTAATTTTATATGCCGTAAAGCATAAAATAATAGAGGAATTATAAATGATTACCCTCCTATGATTTATTATTAATCTTCCTTTTGAGGAAGATTTTTTATTTTGCGGTATTGCCACGAATAGCACTAATGAACACGAATAAAATACAATGAATTATATTAACTACAACGGAAAAATATTTGGCGAAACTGAACCAATAGTAGCTGCGCAAAATCGTGGCTTACGATATGGCGATGGTATTTTTGAAACCATGAAACTTAAAAATGGCAAACTCATTTTGAGCGATGAACATTTTGCTCGGTTGTGGAAAGGCATGCAGATGCTACAGTTTGAAATTCCAAAATTATTGTCTCCAGAAAAATTAGAAGCCGAAATATTACAACTTGCGGCAAAAAATAAACTTACTGCTGCAAGAATAAGACTTACTATAATAAGAAGCGATGGTGGCATATACGATGCAAAAAACAATACGCCCAATTATATTTTAGAAACATTGCCATTGCCAGAAGATAACGGGCCACTAAATAGCAATGGTCTGCAATTGTGCTTTTACGATGATGCAAAAAAAACAATAGATTCATTTAGCAATTTAAAAACAAACAATTATCTACCCTACTTTATGGGAGCAATGTTTGCCAAAAAACAACAGTGCAACGATGCTCTTATATTAAACAGCGAAGGCAATATTTGCGATAGTACCATTGCTAATGTTTTTTACATAAAAGATGAAATAGTTTATACGCCTGCACTTTCACAAGGTTGTGTAGCGGGTGTTATGAGAAAATTCTTAGTAGATAAAATACGAACACTAAATTTTATCGTAAATGAATCGGTGGTTACAAAAGAAAGTATTTTAAATGCAGACGAAGTTTTTTTGAGCAATTCTATTTACAATGTTAGATGGGTTAGTGGGTTGGAAAATAAAACTTATACGAATACTATTGTTTGGAAAATTGTGGATGATTTGATGAGGAAGGAAGTAGATATTTACTGTTAAATTTTTTATTACTGAATTGTTTCTTTTCTTTTTAATTTTTAAAATGTTAGTAACCCTATAAGGTCTTTATTTAGGCTATGTAAGTTATTGAAGTATTCAAAAGACCTTATAGGGTTTAGCACTCGCTTCACAATTAATAAAAATAAAATTGTATCTTAAAATATTTTTGACACAAGTGAGAACTTTAAAAAATTTATAACCTATGAAGGTCAATATATTTTGGTTTAGAAGAGATTTACGATTAGAAGACAATACAGCACTTTTTCATGCCTTGCAAAGTGAGCATCCTATATTACCCATATTTATTTTTGATACAGATATTTTAGATAAACTAGAAAATAAAAAAGATGCTCGTGTGCAATTTATACACGATAGTTTATTAGAAATACAAAATAAATTAATTGAGATTGGCAGTTCTTTACACGTTATACACGGCAAGCCCACAGAGGTTTTTAAAGCATTGCTAAAAAAATACAGCATAGCTAAAGTATTTGTCAATAATGATTATGAACCATATGCATCTGAAAGAGATGAGGCTATAAAAATTTTACTAGAAAAAAAAAATACAACATTTATTTCATACAAAGACCATGTAATTTTTGAAAAAGTTGAAGTAACCAAAGATGATGGAAAACCATACACCGTTTTTACTCCATACAGCAGAAAATGGAAAGCTGCATTAAAAGAAGATGATTTAATGTTGTATGAAACTGAAAAATATTTTAATAATTTTTTAAAGATTCTTCCAAACAAAATACCATCATTAGCACAAATTGAATTTACAAAATCCACACAAATATTTCCATCAAAATCTATAGAAGCTGAATTGGTTAAAAAATATCAAGCTCAAAGAGATATACCAAGTGTTGAAGGTACATCGCACTTGGGTTTGCATTTGCGTTTTGGTACAATAAGTATTCGTAGGCTGGCTAAATATTCTCGCAACTTATCCGAAACATTTTTGAACGAATTAATATGGAGAGATTTTTACCATATGATTGTATGGAATTTTCCGCAAGTGGGCAAGGGCAAAGCATTTAAACCAGCTTATGATTTTATACAATGGAGAGATGATGAAGTATCTTTTAAAAAATGGTGCGATGGACAAACTGGCTATCCAATAGTAGATGCAGGCATGAGAGAATTAAATGCAACAGGCTTTATGCACAATCGTGTACGAATGATTGTGGCATCTTTTCTTTGTAAACATTTACTCATAGATTGGCGATGGGGCGAAGCCTATTTTGCTGAAAAATTATTAGACTTTGATTTTGCTGCCAACAATGGTGGTTGGCAATGGGCAGCAGGTAGCGGTTGTGATTCTGCGCCATACTTCCGCATTTTTAATCCATACTTACAAACAAAAAAGTTTGACCCAGCGTTAACATACATAAAAAAATGGGTACCCGAGTTTGAAGAGTTTTCTTACTCAAAACCTATTGTAGAACATACTTTTGCAAGGGATAGATGCCTGAAGGTTTATAAGGAAGGATTAAGTAATGTTGTAAATTAAAAGCCAATGTTCAATATTCAATGCTCAATTTTAAAATTTCAATTCTAGAGCATTGTGCTTAATTTATTTTAATGCAGCTTGTACTTGCATGAGCTTATTCACCGCAGCTCTCCCATCTTCACCCAAATCCAACGAATAATTATTTACATACAAATCAATATGCTTGCGCATTACATCTTCGCTCATTTCTTGTGCATGGCTGCATATGTAATCGTTTAGCTCAGGATAATTTGAAAAGGCAAATTCTATACTTTGCTTTATCAACAAATCTATTTGCTGTTGTATAATTGGTTGTACCGTTTTCTTCACCACAATACCACCAAGCGGAATGGGAAAGCCTGTTTTGGTTTCCCAATAATCACCAAGGTCTGTAATTTTTATTAATCCTTTTTCTTTGTATGTAAAACGATTTTCGTGAATGATAACACCCAAGCCTTTTCCTTGCAAAACAAAATTTTCTATTTCATCATACCTCAAAAATATTTTGTTTTTTGCATTTGGGTATGCCAAAGAAAACAATAAATGTGCCGTAGTATTTTCACCAGGAATTGCAATCAAGCAATCTTTCACATTCGCCATTCGCAATTCTTCATTCGTAATTAGTAGTGGCCCAACTCCCCTACCCAATGCACTACCACTATTTAATAAATTATAATTTTTCTGTACTAATGGTAACACACCATAACTTAATTTCGTTACCATCAACTTTTCTTCAATTGCCCATTGGTTAAGGGTTTGCACATCTTCTAGCACTGGTTCAAATTGCAAATTGCCTGTATCTATTTTTTGATTTACCAATGCATCAAAGATAAAAGTATCGTTTGGGCAAGGGGAAAAACCGATGGGGATTATTTGTTTAT
>JAYTGY010000410.1:0-1689 GCA_043733065.1 Ferruginibacter sp. | reverse complement strand
ACTTACGGCTTTCCAACCCATTAATTTAAGATGGAGTTTAAATAAATAATACAACATACAATTAGGCTTCGTTAATATACTTTGCAAGGTACAGAGTTTTACTTCCTTGTAATAGTTTGCAGTTTACAAAATAAATTTGCCCTGCTGTTAATTAATTTACATTTACTGCTAATACTAACTTCTATATAATGACATTGTCAACTTTCCTTGCCCATCAGTGGCACAGTTTCTGGCGGGCACGCAATGCCAATAAAAGCCTGGTGCTTCAAATAGTTTTAGGCATTTTTTATTTACTTATATTTTTAGAAATAGCCGGGCTGGGTATTTTTCTTCCGCTAATTATAAAAGAATCATTGCCTGGTAAAGATCCTGTTGTATTATTTAGTTCTTACATTATTTATTATTTTTTGGTGGGACTATTATTCCGGTTTCAGTTACAGGAATTACCCTCACTCAGTATTCAGCCTTATCTGACGCAAAATATAAAACGCAGTAGTATGTTGCGATTTTTAAATGTGCGTTCATTAATACATGTAATCAATATTTTACCGCTGTTTGTTTCTATCCCATTTTCAGTTGTGGAAATATTACCTGTTTATGGAACTGTAGCAACCCTTTGTTTTTTGATATCTATGTTTGCCCTGGTGGTTAACAACCACTTCTTAAACATGTACATCAAACGCAAATCGATAAGCAGCAGTTGGTGGTTTTTTTCTATAGTTATTGCGATAGCAATTCTAAAAGCCTTTGATTATTTTAAAATTCTGTCTTTCGAAACAACATCATCGAATTTATTTATTGGTCTGTTACATCATCCATGGTTATGTGTAATTCCTTTAGCCCTGGCAGTAATCACTTTCAAGCTTAATAATAATTATCTGAGAAGTCATTTATATATTGAAGAACTGGTAAGCCAGCGAAAAATGAAAGTAAGTACAAACTATGCTTTTCTTGATAAGTATGGCGATGTAGGTGAAATGATTGCATTGGACCTGAAATTGATTTTTAGAAATAAGCGGCCAAAATCTTTAGTGATTTTATCTGGTGTTATTTTATTGTACGGCTTTATATTTTATCCACGGTATCTGCAAACTGGCAACTTTACTATGTTATTTCTTTTTGCTTTATTTATCACCGGATTATTTATCAGCAATTACGGCCAGTTTTTATTTGCCTGGCAAAGCAGTCATTTTGATGGCATGATGAGTTACAACATCAATATGAAGCAATACATAAAAGCAAAGTTTTTATTGTTTGTAACAGTTTGTTCTTTACAATTTTTAATTGCCAGTTTTTACGGATTTATGGGGTGGCATATATTACCCATCCAGTTAGCCGCATTTTTGTATAGCATCGGTGTTAATTCTTTTGTTACTATTTACGCAGCTACTTACAATTACAAATACCTTAACCTTAGTAAATCTGCCAGTATGAATTTTCAGGGAATTGGTGCTTTGCAGTGGTTACAATCTTTACTGATTTCGTTTGGGCCTGTAGGTGTATTCTATTTACTAAATAGGTATGTTGGCTTTTGGACGGCCATATTAGTTATCAGCAGTCTGGGAATTGTAGGATTGGCCTTTAACGAAATTATTATTAACTGGCTTGTAGGGCAATTTAATACTAGAAAACACAAAATACTGGAAGGCTTTAGAGAACGATAATGCTTTCAAAAATAATTAAAACTCA
>JAYTGY010000409.1:0-8000 GCA_043733065.1 Ferruginibacter sp. | reverse complement strand
AGCACTGCTGCATGGGGCAATACTGAACAACCCAATTTTCTAAATCAAGTATTAATAGTAGAAACAAATTTAACTGCGACTAAACTGCTAAAATCTATCTTATCTATCGAAAAAAAAATGGGCAGGGTACGAACCATCAAAAATGCGCCTCGTGTTATTGATATTGATATTTTATTTTTCAACAATGATATTGTGCATGATAAAAATTTGACTATTCCACATCCTGAAATTCAGAATCGTAGGTTCGTATTGACTCCGCTTGCTGAATTAACGCCCAATTTTGTGCACCCTAGCCTCAAAAAAACAATACATCAGCTACTCATTGCCTGTAAAGACTCCTTAAATGTGCAAAAGATTTGATAACAATTTTGCCTTTTCCCTTTTATTTTGCAGCATAGATGAATTATAATTTTATAACGATAGAAGGAAACATAGGCGCCGGCAAAACAACCCTTTCTACTTTACTCAGCCAACATTTTAATGCAAAATTAATTTTAGAAGAATTTGCAGAGAATCCCTTCTTGCCAAAGTTTTACGAAAGCCCACAGCAATATGCTTTTCCGCTGGAGTTATTTTTTATGGCTGAAAGATATAAGCAACTAAAAGATATGCTCCACACAAAAGATATGTTTCAAAGTGTAACGGTATCAGATTATTTGTTTACAAAATGCTTGTTGTTTGCCAAAGTAAATTTACCCGATGAAGAGTTTCGTTTGTACCAAAAATTGTTTGACATCATAAACCCACAAATTGTACAACCCGATATTTTAATTTACTTACACACACCCGTAAATAAATTACAAGAGAATATTAAAAAACGCAATCGAAAGTACGAACAAGATATTCCGAACGATTATTTGTTTAGCTTGCAAGAAACATACACACAATACATAAAACAACACAACATAAAAACACTTTTTGTAGATGCATCAAATGCAGATTTTATTGATAACCCTGAACATTTGAAAATAATAATAGATGCATTGGATAAAGAGTATGAAGACGGACAACATTATCTTACGCTACCATAATGAGTAATGAAAACAACGATAAACTCCCACTAGAATTTTGGCATTTTTCTGCTGCTAAATTATTTTACACATTGGGGGTTCGCATGATTTCTACAATTGTTATTTACCAAGTTTTTCACCTTGCAAACACATACATGGTGGGCTTAGCAGGGCTTACAGAGTTTTTGCCAGCAGTTATTTCTGCTATGTATGCTGGGCATTATATAGATACACACGATAAGAAAAAAATACTATCCACCACTTATAGTTTTTATGTGCTTTGTGGTATTGCATTGGCATTAGTGAGTGCGCCTTACTTAAATTTATCCGCTTCTACAAAAATTACTGTAATACTAATGGCCGTTTTTTGTACTGGTGTTATTCGTTCGTTTGCATCGCCATCTGCAAGCAGCATGATTGCGGCTATTGTGCAAAAAAATCTTTTTCAAAAAGCCATTTCGTTAAACTCATCTACCTATTTGATTTCATCTATTGTTGGTCATGCTACTGGTGGTTTACTCATTGCATTGGCAGGAATTTCTAATGCCTATTTTGTAAGCGCTGTTCTACTGTTAGCAGCTACATTATTTTCTTTAAAAATAAAGCCGAAACCCCCAGTTGTTGTAGAGAAAAAAGAACCGATGATAGAATCTATAAAACACGGTTTTAGGTTTGTGTGGCAGAGTAAAACATTGCTCGGTGTTATTTCGTTGGATTTGTTTGCGGTGCTCTTTGGTGGAGCCGTGGCTTTTATACCCGAAATAGCAGAAAATGTGTTGCACACAAATGCTATTGGTTATGGCTTTTTAAATGCAGCTATGGATATTGGTGCATTGTTTAGTGTGCTAATTTTACTTGCAAAACCGATGAAAAGAAAGCAAGGTGTAAAAATGTTGCTAGCAGTAGCTGGGTTCGGTATTTTTATTATTGTATTTGGCATGTCAAAATATTATTGGCTGAGCTTCGTAGCGCTTGCTGCTGCGGGCTTTTGCGATGGCATAAGTGTGGTAGTGCGTGGTGTAATTTCTCAATTATATACTCCGGATGAATTAAGGGGCAGGGTTTCTTCTATCAATATGATTTTTATAAATTCATCTAACGAGCTTGGGCAGTTTGAAAGTGGTACTACATCAAAAATCATGGGCACAATTCCTGCTATTATTTTTGGTGGAGCAATGTCGGTATTGGTGGTGGTGGGTACATGGATTGGTTTTCCTAGTTTGAAAAAGATTGAATACAAGTAGGTATTCGCCTGTGGCGAATACGATTTAAGATTTGCCGAAGGCAAATGAGTGCTTTCAATTATTGGGTGCCATAATTAGAGGCGCTACCTTTCATTACAGGCTTTCTAGTATAATGCAGCACTAAAAAAGGTGACACCTCTTAATAGAAACTCCATTCAAATTCAAAATTGCCGTTTCCGTTAAATAAAATTATCTTTATTGTATTAATATATCTTATTTTGCCTGTGGCAAAATTTTAAAAATGAATTCGCCACAGGCGAATTCCTACAAAAACAATCATCATGCAACGTAGATCCTTTATAAAAAACACCACCCTCACTTTAGGCGCACTAGCATTGCTGAATAAAACAACTCTTGCAGCTTTTTTAGCAGACCCTGCATACAAAATAAAAATGCTTTCAGACAATATGGGTGTGTTTACAGAAAAAGGTGGTACAATTTTATTTTACATAAACAAAAAGGGTGTGATAGTTGTAGATGCTCAGTTTCCTGACACGGCTAAACATTGTATTGATGAAATACAGAAGCTCACGACTAAAAAGTTTGAATACCTTATTAATACACATCATCATGGTGACCATACGGCGGGCAATATTGCTTTTAAAGGCATTGCAAAATATGTTGTAGCGCACGAAAACTCTTTGATAAACCAACAAAATGTTGCTAAGAAAAACAACAAAGAAGCGGATCAATTGTATCCTGATTTGACTTATGATAAAGTATGGAGCAGAAAATTGAAAGGCGAAAGAATAACGTTGCATTATTTGGGTAAAGGACATACAAACGGCGATAGTTTTGTGCATTTTGAAAAAGCCAATGTGGTGCATGTGGGCGATTTGGTATTTAATAGAAGATATCCATACATTGATAAATCTGCCGGGGCAAATATTGGCGAATGGATAAAAATATTAAAAGAAGCTACGGATAAATTTGATGATAAAACAACTTATGTATGCGGGCATGCAGGCGAAGGTTTTGATATTGTAATTACCAAAGCGGATATATTATTGTTTAGAGATTATTTGAGTAACTTATTAAAATTTGGTACTGAAAGTATTGCCAAAGGTATGACCAAAGAAGATTTTATAAAAACGACTGCTATACCTGATTCTCCTGAATGGAAGGGTGATGGAATAAGTAGATCCTTGGAAGCTGTGTGGGAGGAGTTGCATTAAGAAGCCCCACCTATCTTTCCGCCGAATGGCGGAGAGAGAAACCGACTAGATGAAGTAAAGGATTAAGTATTTATTTGAAAAAATATTACCAGTCTTATGCATAATAAAAGCTAAAAAAAGATATATTGCTGAAGAGCTGCGGTGGACTGAGCGATGTACTTTTTTGTATGCATGCCGTAGGCTTATGCATACAAAAAAGTACGGAACAGCGAAGGAGACCGAACTAAAGCCGCCAAAAGTAATTTTGTCGAAAGCCCCAAATCGCTCTCATTTTCTAACTTGCAATGATTATTTTTACAACCTAAATTTATTTACATGGACGAATTGTTTAAGAACGGTGCTTCGATATTATTGTTTGCAGTGCTTGCAACATTAGGTTATTTGGTTTGGGACATTATGCAATTAAAAAAATATTTAAAAACTGCCAACCCCGAAGGAAAAAAATTGCAATTGTTGGCTTATGAAAGGCTTGCCGTTTTTGCGGAACGTGCAGGATTAAGAAACATGATTACGAATGCTGAAGCGCATGGCGAAAGTGCTGCAATAATGCATGGTGTGTTAATTCAAAATTTAAAATCGGAATACGAGCACAACATTAGTCAGCAAATTTATGTAAGCAAAGAAGTGTGGCAGGCGGTTACAAAATTGAAAGATCAAAATGTGTATGTGATAAATCAATTGGCATCGATGCTGCCGCCACAGGCCAATTCATTGGATTTAAGTAAAAGAATTTTGGAATACAGTCTGGCACAAAATACAGAATTGAATACGATAGTGCTAGATGCAATACAACATGAGGCTAAGCAGATGATGAAGGAAGCAGCAGAAAGTTGAAAGTTCAAAGTTCAAAGTTCAAGGTTGAAGGTTCGAAGTTTAAAAATTAATTTATGTCTCAAGAAAAAATAACGACTGATTCGGGTATTGAAATAAAAGAATTGTACACGGTAGAAAATACTGTGATGGCAGACCATTCTTTGCCTGGCAAATTTCCTTTTACACGTGGTGTGCAAGCAAGCATGTACAGAGGTAAAATGTGGACCATGCGGCAGTATGCAGGTTTTTCTACTGCAGAAGAAAGTAACAAAAGATATCATTATTTATTGGGCCAAGGTGTAAGCGGGCTAAGCGTTGCTTTTGATTTGCCTACACAAATAGGTTACGATAGCGACCATGAATTATCGGATGGTGAAGTGGGAAAAGTAGGCGTGGCCATTGATAGCATTGAAGACATGGAGCGTTTGTTTGCAGGTATCAATTTGGAAGAAGTTTCTACATCGATGACGATAAATGCATCGGGTTTTATTTTGTTGGCATTTTATGTAGCATTGGCAAAAAAGCAAGGAGCAGATTTAAAAAAGATTAGCGGCACTATACAAAATGATATTTTAAAAGAATATGCTGCAAGAGGCACCTATATTTATCCGCCGAAACCATCTATGCGTATCATCACCGATATTTTTGAATGGTGTAGCAAGGAAGTGCCCAAGTGGAATACAATTTCTATCTCGGGGTATCATATTCGTGAGGCGGGCAGCACGGCTGTGCAAGAAATTGCATTTACACTTAGCAACGGCAAAGCATACGTGAAAGCTGCATTGGCAAAGGATTTGGATATAAATGTTTTTGGCAAACGCCTCTCCTTCTTTTTTAATGCACACAATAATTTGTTTGAAGAAGTGGCTAAGTTTAGAGCTGCTCGTAGAATGTGGGCAACCATTATGAAAGACCTTGGTGCTACAGATGAGAAAGCAATGATGCTGCGTTTTCATACACAAACTGGCGGTAGTACTTTAACTGCACAACAACCACTCAATAATATTTGTAGAGTAACCATACAAACCTTAGCCGCTGTAATGGGCGGTACGCAAAGTTTACACACGAATGGATATGATGAAGCCTTGAGTTTACCAACAGAAGAAGCGGCAAAAATTGCATTGCGTACACAACAAATTGTTGCTTTTGAAAGTGGGGCGCCAGATACTGTAGATCCACTAGCGGGAAGTTATTTTGTAGAAAGCCTTACTGACGAAGTGGAAAAAGCAGCTTGGCAATTGATAGAAAAAATAGATGCTATGGGTGGAAGTGTGGAAGCTATTGAGCAAGGTTTTATGCAAGATGAAATTGCAAGTAGTGCTTATCAATATCAAAAAGATATTGAGAGCGGTGCAAAAACATCTGTAGGTGTAAATAAATTTGTAACTGAAGAAATGTACAAAACACCAGTGTTTAAAATTGATGAAAGCATACAAAAAACTCAGGTGGATAAATTGAATGAATTAAAACAAAGAAGGGATAATGCAAAAGTAAAACAATGCTTAGAAAGTATTGCCACTGCTGCAAAAGGAACAGACAACTTAATGCCGCATGTGGTAACTGCTGTGGAAAATTTTTGTACATTAGGGGAAATTGCGGATGTGTTGAGGGCGGAGTATGGGGAGTATAAATGATTTTTAATAAACACTGTTAAAAAAAAATATTATGAGAATAATTTTTACTTTACTAACAATCTCTTTTTGCCTTAACGTAACTGCACAAACTGTAGATCTCTCCAAACAATTTAAAACAATGAAACCACGTGCCATTGGCCCAAGTGGCATGAGTGGTCGTATTACAACCATTGATGCATTGCATAGCGACCCAAACACCATTTACCTAGGTGCAGCAAGTGGCGGTGTATGGAAAACAGAAAACGCTGGTAATAATTGGACACCAGTATTTGATGAACAACCATTGCAAAATATTGGTAGCATTGCCATTTGCCAAAGCAACCCAAGTATAGTGTGGGTGGGAACTGGCGAAGGTAACCCACGTAACTCTGTAAGCATTGGAGAAGGTATTTATAAAAGTATAGATGCTGGTAAAACATGGAAATGCATGGGTTTGGAAAAAACAAGAAATATACATCGTGTAATTATTGACCCTACAAACCCGAATGTGGTTTATGCAGGTGCCATTGGCAATCCGTATGGCATACACAGCGAACGTGGTGTTTTTAAAACAACAGATGGCGGCGAAACTTGGAACAAAGTTCTATACACAAACGATACAAGTGGTGTGGGAGATATGATTATGGATCCAAAAAATCCTTATAAAATATTTGCAGCTATGTGGCAGCATAGTCGTACACCTTGGAGCTTGAGTAGTGGTGGAAAAGGAAGTGGATTGTATGTGACATACGATGCAGGAAAAAACTGGAAAAAATTAAATGGCGAAGGCGGTTTACCAACTGGTAATTATGGGCGTATTGGAATTACGATTTGCCATGATATGCCGAATCGTATTTATGCATTGATAGAAAGTACAAAAAGTGCTTTGTATAAAAGTGATGATGGTGGTAGCAAATGGGAAAAAGTAAATGAAGACCCTGCTTATACTGCCAATAGAAGCTTTTATTTTCAAGATGTAATTGCTGACCCGAAAAATGAAAATCGTTTGTGGTTGATAAACCAAACGGTAAGTATGAGTGAAGATGCTGGTAAAACATTTAAAACAGTTATTCCTTATAATGGCATTCATCCTGATCATCATGCTTTTTGGATAAACCCGCTCGACCCCAATTTTATTATTGATGGAAACGATGGCGGCATAGGTATTACAAGAGATAAAGGTAAAACTTGGATGTTTGATGAAAAAATTCCTGTGGGGCAATTTTACCATGTAAATGTGGACAATGAAATGCCATACAATATTATGGGAGGCATGCAAGATAATGGCAGCTGGCGTGGCCCTGCATACACATGGACAGAAAGTGGATTGAAAAATTATTATTGGGAAAGCCTTTGGGGCGGCGATGGATTTGATGTAATGCCCGACCCTGAAGATGCCAATTGGTTATATGCCATGAGCCAAGGTGGAGAGGTAGGAAGGTATAATATTGTAACAGGAGAACACTGGGATATTCGACCTCCAAGTGTTGTGAATACCATTAACAAAGATAGATTGCGCTTTAATTGGAATGCAGCCATAGCACAAGATGCGTTTGATAAAAAAACGATTTATTATGGTAGTCAGTTTGTACATAAAAGCATAGACAAAGGCGCAAGCTGGATAACCATTAGCCCCGACCTTACTACCAATGATAGCGCACAAATAGACCAAAGTAAAAACGGTGGTATAAGTATTGATATTACTGGAGCAGAAAATCATTGTACGATTTTAGCCATAGAGCATAGCAAATTGGATAAAAATATTTTATGGGTTACAACAGATGATGGGCAAGTACAACTGACAAAGGATGCTGGTAAAACATGGACAAACTTTTCTAGCAAAATAACTGGTTTAGCAAAAGGTAGTTGGATACCACAAGTACGTGCAAGCAGATACAATGCAGGCGAGGCTTATGTTGTAGCCAATGATTACCGCCGAGGAAATTTTGCAGCCATGATTTTTAAAACAACAGACTTTGGCAATACATGGGTAAATATTTTACAAAATAAAAGTACAAAAGGATATGCTTTATGTGTATTGCAAGATCCTGTACAACCCAATTTAATTTTTGTAGGTACAGAGCAAGGCTTGTGGATTAGTTTTGATGGAGCCAATACATTTCAACAATTTAAAAATGGCTACCC
>JAYTGY010000408.1:0-5798 GCA_043733065.1 Ferruginibacter sp. | reverse complement strand
GGTTATCCAAAAGTGGGTATTGATAGAAATGCAGATCAAGATTTTATTGATGTTGATGAAGGTGCTTTTACCATGTATAAAGATGGTACAAGTGTAGATTATGTAAATGGTGTACCATATATTTATTCTGTAAATCATAACAATGTAAGCAATACTTTAGGTTATCGTTTTATGGCAAATGATGCAAATGGTAATGCAGCTAATTCAATTAATATTGCTTACAAAGCAGGTCCGGAGATTACAACACAAATGTTGGATTTGAGAATTTTTGCAAACGGCATTACATTTAGCAATAGTAATCCAAATGCCAACCAGCCATTTACGGTGTATGCAAAAATTGAAAACAGTAGTCCATTTACGGCAAATAATATTCCTGTTAAATATTATAAAGACAGTGTATTATTGGATAGTGCTATTGTTCCAAATGTTGCTCCTTATGGCAATACAATAATCAGCAAAGTATTTAGTTTTCCTATAGATGGTTTTTATCCAATAAAAGTTTGGATAGACAGTTTAAATACATTGAATGATGGAAATGTATTGAACAACTATGCTATACGCCCAGTAACTGTTGGATTGTTTAGTGTGCCAGGTGGTATCATTACTACAGCGCAAGCTACAGCTCAATATTGCCCTGGGGTAGTATGGGTGCGTGGCTATGCACAATACTATGGTACGGCTGTGGCAGTGCAACCGATGGTAGCTGGTGCGCAAGTAAGTATCATACATGGCTTAGATACTTTTTATACTACCACAAATTCAAATGGATATTATAGTTATATCGTTAATCAAAATTTGAATTGCCCTAGTGGAGCATTTGCTTATAAAGTTTCTGTTACCGACTTTACACTTACTGGCAATACTGCTGTACAATCTATAGCAATAAGTTGTGTAAGTTGTGGTGGATCTGGCGGCGGTGGCGGCGGTGGAATTGGTGGTGGCGGCTTTGGTGGTGGCCCTTGTAGTTGGGTGCAAAACACATCGTACAATTATAATTTTTCTGTAACATACAGAAGCATAAATGTAGCAAACTTCTGGAATAACTGGGATTGGATAGGACAGGATACAGTGAGGCTTTTTCAAGATGGTGTAAAAATATGGGAAGTAGTTACAGCAGATAAATCGGGCCAAGTAGGTGCTACATTTAATTACAGTGTGCCATATACTTTAAATAATGTAGGACAAAATATTTTTAAAGTAGTACATAAATATGTGTATCATGAATACTTCCATTTGCCTGTTGGACTCAATGACCTTGGTACAATTATTCCTTTTGTAAATGAACAAACCAATTCTGTAATCGGCGTTTGTCCTAAGCCAAATTTAATTATAAGTTCGGCTAGTCAATATTATTACAACACTTTTAATTTTGTAGATTATAATCAGAGTTGTTTTGGTGCAGGAAGTCATACAGTGAAATTGTATGATAGTATTCCAAATGGTAATTATGTTTTAATACAAACATATAATGTGGCTTCACTAAATTATTTATCAGGAGCAAGTTTAAGTTATATTTTTCCGGCAAATTCGTTTGGTTGGCATCATTTAAAAATGATTACCGATGTGGACAATACTGTGGATGAGTGTTTTGAAAATGATAATGTTGGTTTATTTAGTATGTACATACCAAGGCCAGAACTTTCAGTAAGTAGTATTGAAATTTCTAATCATAATCCA
The DNA here is from genome assembly GCA_043733065.1 of Ferruginibacter sp. GTDB lineage: Bacteria > Bacteroidota > Bacteroidia > Chitinophagales > Chitinophagaceae > Ferruginibacter. Next base: position 4,121 of record JAYTGY010000408.1, on the reverse strand, counting down.
ACATTAAATCAGCTGGTAAATTTTCAAGCGGTCATACAAAACACGAGCTCATCGGCAAGTACATTTAAAGTACAGTTTTTAGCCAATGGTGTACAAATTGGTGCAAAGAAAGTAGTAGCATTGTTAAACGCTAATACATACACAACAGTATTCTCCGATGCATACACAATGCCTACTGCAGATGTTGGTTGCCCAATAAATATTACTGCGGTAGTAGATATAGATAATGAAGTACTGGAAGAAAACGAAACCAACAATAGTAAATTGTATGTGTTTGGTTCAGATTTTAAGCCTGTTCATTCTTCATACAGAGGTAGTAGCCCTGGCTTTCCATTTATTATGTACAGAGGCATCAATAGAAAAATTTATGTGCCTATTCAAAATTTAGGAACACGTACTGTGGGCAATGTAAATGTGAAATATGCTTTAGCAGGCAATACAATTGGTAATGATGTTGTTCCTTTATCGAGGTATAATAATGTTGACTCTAGTGGCTTCTTCTATACATTTAATACGGCTGGTAATTATGTAATAAATGTAACTGCTGATACTTCAAATACAGTTTGCGAAATAGATGAAACAAACAACACACAACCTTTTTATGTAGAAGTGTTGCAAGGTTTGGCAGATTTTGAAGAATTGTCTCAATACATTTCTCCAAGCAATTTAAATCCAAACCCTGGGCAGCAAATTACCATTGTGGGTACTGTAAAAAATATAGGCAATGTACCTACGGCGGCTAATTTTGTAAGGTTTATGGTAGATGGTGTGCAGCTTGGAGCCGATGTGCCAATAAATACTTTGTTCCCTGGCAGAGATACAACAGTAGCTTGTACAGCGCCATATGTAAGCAATGTGGTTGGACCAGTTGTTGTAAAAATAATTTCTGATTTAAATAATATAGAAACAGAAATAAGAGAAGACAACAACGAAGCTACAAGAGCAGTAATTTATGGCAACGCACCTGATTTTGCTAGAAGCCAATTGCAAGGATTGAAATTTAATCCAAATGGTTTTGTAAGTGGCGATAGTGTAACGATAAGCAATTATATCCGCAATTATGGAGGTGCAGCAGGTACAGCTTGGTTGATTTTTAAAGTAAAAGATGAACTAGGAAATTTGGTTGTAAAAGATTCGGTACAATTTACAATTGGTGCAATAGATAGTGCACTGGTGAGTAAAAAAATACTAATGCCTGTAACCAAAGGCACGTTGTATTCCGAAATTGTAAACAGTATTCCAATGGAGTTTAATTTCTTTAATAATATAGATTCGTTGCCGTTTACATCTACTTACTCTTTACAACAACCTCTTATATCTAATGGCAATATAAAAATGCGTCAAGGCAATCCTACATTGTTCCCTGGCTGGGTTGGTGGTTTTATTATGTTAGGAAATTTTGATTTAACCATTAACGGAACAATAGAAGAATTTAGCGATGCCAATTTTATTGTAATGAATGGTACGGGAAGATTAAGAATTGTAAATACAAATCCTGTAGATACTTTCCCAATTGGTACAAGTATAAATAATCCAAATTTCTTGGTAATAAATAATACAGGCACGCCAGATAATTTTAGTGTGAATGTAAGAGATGGTGTAAAACTTGGAGGCAATACTGGCGCTGATGTTTTAGCAGGAAATGTAAACAAAACTTGGAATATTGAAGAAGATGTAATTGGTGGTAGTAATGCTATATTAACTTTTAATTGGTTGCAACAAAATGAACAACCCAATTTTAATAGAGCAAATAGTAGTGTAGCACATTATATAGGATCGCATTGGATTTTTAGTACGTCAAGTGCAGCTTTATTTACAGCTAATGGTTGGTGGAAACAAAGCCAATCAGGCATTACATCGTTCTCGCCATTTACTATTTCTACACCTGCATTAACAGCATTGCCATTAAATTTATTAAACTTTACAGCTATAAAGAATAAATTAGTAGTAGATGTTAATTGGGCTACTTCAAACGAAATAAATACCAATAAGTTTGAGATAGAACATAGCATGGATGGTATAGTTTTTGTAAAAGTAGGAGATGTAACAGCAGCAGGAAATACTAGTATTGGAAAGGATTACAGCTTTACACACCTTAAGCCTTATACCAATGGTTATAATTATTATCGTTTAAAAATGATAGACAACAACGGCAGTTTTAAATATTCAAGAATTGCTACAGTATTTATTAAAGATGAAGTTAAACAAACCATTATTGCACCAAACCCTGTGGTGGATGTATTGAATATTGTAGAACCATCTACAAAATTTATAAGTAGTGTAGAAGTTTACGATAGCAAAGGTGCTTTAGTGATTCGTAAAAACGTAAATGCAGATGAGCAAGTATATAGTTTACTAGTTTCTATTTTGGCAAAAGGAAATTATATGTTGAAAGTAAATTATAAAACGGAAACAAAAACGTTCTCATTTGTAAAATAATTTTTTTACTGGGGGGTAATAAAATAAAATGCATTCGATTTATTTCGGGTGCATTTTTTATATTGTAAATTTTAATCAAAAAAATATTGAATTACTTTCCATCATTTTGCATAACTTACTTTTCTAAATTATATTTTTATGCTTCGTAGAAATTTTATTAAAAATGTAGGTATAGCTTCATCAGGTTTTATATTATTGCCCAATGGTAATTTATTTGCATTGGATAATATGCCTCATGCCAAAGTAAGGATAGCCATTATTGGTACAGGTTTGCGAGGGCAAGACCATTTAGAACTATTGCTCCGTAGAGATGATGTGGAAGTAGTAGCCATTTGCGATATTAGCTTTAGAATGCTAAAAGATGCAAAAGATTTGGTAACAAAATTCAATAAAAAAATGCCCGAAGTATTTACAGGTGATGCATACAGTTACAAGAAATTATTAGAAAAATATAAAAACATAGACGGGGTTTTAATAGCCACGCCATGGGAATGGCACAAGCCAATGATTATAGATAGCATAAATGCTGGTATAAAATATGTAGCCAGCGAAGTGATTATTGGTATAAGCTTACAAGACCATTGGGATGTAGTGCAAGCTGCCGAAAAAAATAATGCGCATGTAATGATGTTGGAAAATGTGTGTTATAGAAGAGATGTAATGGCGGTGCTAAATATGGTAAGGCAAGGCATGTTTGGTGAGCTCATACATTTGCAAGGCGGTTATCAGCACGACTTGAGAGAAGTGAAATTTAATGATGGTATAAACCCTTACGGTCATGGTGTAGAGTTTGGCGAAAAAGGTTTTAGCGAAGCCAAATGGCGAACCGAACATAGCATACACCGCAATGGCGATTTGTATCCCACACATGGTATTGGGCCAATTGCCAATTATATAGACATTAATAGAGGAAATAGATTCACCTCGCTGTGTTCCTTTAGCAGCAAGGCTCGTGGCCTTCACAATCATATTGTAAAAAATGGCGGTGCTACACATCCTAATGCAAAAGTAAATTTTAAATTGGGCGATGTGGTTACCACAAATATTAATTGTGCCAATGGCGAAACCATTTTATTGCAGCACGATACAAGTTTGCCAAGGCCATATTCTTTAGGTTTTAGAGTGCAAGGCACTGAAGGTATTTGGATGGATGTAAACAAAGGAATGTACATAGAAGGTAAATCGGAAAAACCGCATGTGTGGGATAATGCAAAAACATGGTTAGACAAATACGACCATCCACTTTGGAAAAAATATGCAAATGCCGCAGAAGGAGCGGGGCACGGAGGAATGGATTTTTTTGTAGTGCATAGTTTTATAGAAAGTATAAAAGCAAAACAACCAACTCCGCTCGATGTGTATGATGCGGCGGCGTGGAGTGCCATAAGCCCATTGAGTGAGCAGAGCATTGCATTGGGCAACGAAACAGTGGAGTTTCCTGATTTTACTGGCGGGCAATGGATGTATAGAAAACCAACTTTTGCTTTTGATGATAATTATTAATGGAACGGTTTTATGCTACGAAAAGTTTTGCAACAATATAATATTCCTACTGAAAGTACAATTGAAATAATTGGAAATGGGCTTATCAATAAAACGTATAAAATAATTACGCCAACTAACGATGCGTATATTCTTCAAAAAATAAATGATAAAATTTTTATACAACCTTATGCTATTGC
>JAYTGY010000407.1:0-4960 GCA_043733065.1 Ferruginibacter sp. | reverse complement strand
CAAGGCGATAATTTTGATATAGATTATGTAGTGCATGAAGTAGGTCACCAATTGGGTGGCAACCACACATTTTCAATGTCGTTGGAAGGCACAGGCGTAAATAAAGAAATTGGTTCTGGTATTACCATCATGGGTTATGCAGGTATTACTGCACAAGATGTGGCACCACATTCTATTGCTTATTATCATGAAGCTACTATTGCACAAATTCAAGCAAACCTGGCTACAAAAACTTGCCCAATTACAACTACAATAGCAAACGCTACACCTGTTGTATCATCAGGCGGCAATTTCACTATTCCTATTAGTACGCCATTTGCACTTACTGGTTCTGCTACTGATGCAGATGCAGGCGATGTGCTTACTTACTCTTGGGAACAAAATGATAATTCAACAGTATCTGGTACAAGTAGTGTTGCATCTCCAACAAAAGCTACTGGTCCAAATTTTTTATCATTTTCACCAACAACATCTAGCGTTAGATTATTTCCAAAATTATCAACCATATTATCTGGTTTAAACGTAACACCAGTTTTAACTGGTGGCGATGCAGGAACAAATATTGAGGCATTAAGTTCTGTTTCTAGAACATTAAACTTTAGATTAACCGTAAGAGATAATGCTCCTTTCAGTTCTACAGCTCCAGTAAGTGTTGGACAAACACAATTTGCAGATGCAGTTGTAACTGTTAGCAACACATCTGGTCCATTTGCTGTAACTGCACCAAACACAGCAGTATCATGGGCTGGAGGTTCTTCTCAAACAGTTACTTGGAGTGTAAATAATACAACAGCTGCACCAGTAAGTTGTGCATCTGTAAATATATTATTATCAACAGATGGTGGACTTACTTTCCCAACTGTATTGGCCTCTGCTACTGCAAATGATGGTACAGAAGTTATTACAGTTCCATCTACACCTGGTACAACTTGTCGTGTAAAAGTAGAATCTGTTGGAAATATTTTCTTTGATATTAGCAATACTAACTTTACTATTGCTGGTGTAATTGCTTGTGGCGATGCTACAGGATTGGCTTCTTCTGCAATAGGCGATAATACTGCTACCGTAAGTTGGAATGCTGTTGCTAATGCCGTAAGCTATGCAGTAGATTATACATTAAATTCATCTTCAGTTTGGACAAGTTTTGCAACAGCACAAACTACAACAACTGCTGACTTAACAGGACTTACACAAGGAACTGCTTACAAATGGAGAGTACAAGCAACTTGTGCTGCAGGTACAGGAAATTTTGTAACAGCACAGTTTACAACTACTGCACCATTTGTTTGTAATGCTCCAACTGGTTTGGCTGCATCGGCAATTAGTTCTTCTAGTGCAACAGTAAGTTGGGCTGCGGTAAGCGGTGCTGCTAGTTATGCGGTGGATTATAAATTAAATACAGATGTGGTTTGGACAAGCGCTGCAACAGCATCAACAACTACTTCGGTTGCTATTGCAGGCTTATCAGCAAGTTCTTTGTATGATTATAGAGTAAGTACAAATTGTGGTGCTAATGGTGCAAGTGGTTTTACTGCTGCGCAATTTACTACAACTGCTCCTTTTGTGTGTAATGCACCAACAGGCTTAGCTGCATCAGCAATTACTTCTTCTAGTGCAACAGTAAGTTGGGCTGCGGTAAGTGGTGCTGCTAATTATGCAGTAGATTATAAATTAAATTCAGCTACAGTTTGGACAAGCGCTGCAACAGCATCAACAACTACATCGGTTGCTATTGCAGGATTAACTGCTAGTTCTTTGTATGATTATAGAGTAAGTACAAATTGTGGCGCTAATGGAGCAAGTGGTTTTACTGCTGCACAATTTACAACGATAGCGGTAAGTACTTGCCCTGGACCGTTAGATGTAAGTACAAATGGTACTACTGCAGGTGCAGCTACTATTCCATTTAATACGGATGTAAAAGGAACTATTAGTACAACTACCGATCTTGATTATTACAAATTTGTAATTACAACAGGTGGCACTGCTACTATTACTTTATCTACTTTACCTGGTGATTATGATATTCGTTTGTTCAGTAGTAATGGCACTACTCAGTTAGCTATTTCACAAAATGCTGGTACTACTAGCGAAACAATTAGTCGCACATATACTGCTGGTACATATTACATAAGAGTGTATGGTTTTAGCGGTGCAAATAGTACAACTTGTTATACGTTAAGAGTACAAAAAGGCACTGCTACTAAAACAACTCCAGATGAATATGTACAAATCAATAATGATATAACTGTATATCCTAACCCTGTTGGATATGTTGCAAACTTGCAGTTTAAAACAAAAGGTACTGGCAATACAAATATTATTGTAACCAACCAAACAGGTGCGGTTGTTCTAAAAAAATTGACAACAGTAACAGAAGGAGAAAATAAAAAATCTTTAGATGTAAGTGATTTGACAAATGGTATGTATTTTATTAAAATACAAAACGGCGATGAAATACAAATGGCCAAAATAATGGTGATGAAATAAACATCGTTTTTAAATAATGAAAAAGAGGCTGCAATTTTTTGTAGCCTCTTTTTTATGGAATTCATATTAATTCATACCTAATACCATTTATAAATCAATTTAATCCAATGCATGTGTCTGACACCTGATTAAAGGCTATTAACTATAAAGACGCTAACTAAGCTGTCTGACACATTTAGCAGACTGTTTTATAATCATAAATGGTATAATATTCTAGCAGATCTTCACACATTAACATCTAGCATTTTTATCCCTACGCCTTGGTTCCATGGCGAAAAAAAAACTTTGTTGCACCAAACCAAGGCCTACACGTTATATATAAAAAATACTTTGTAGGTTAAATACTACAAACAGATTGCATTTTGCAGTACAAAATAAAAGTTTTGTTAATTTATTGTTTACTATACTTTTATCTTATACATTTGAAAAACATTTTTGCAATTAAAAAATTTATATGCAAGCATTTTAATACCAACTAAACGTTTAAGAATTCCCCAGTCTTAAATATTTATTTTGATTGAAGTGCCTTGGTTAGTTTCCCCGCAAGCCATTGCTAATATTAAATTTTGTTCAATGTATAAAAATAATTTTTAAAAAAATATAAACATCAATACCATTCACCATTACATTTTATAAACCCTAAAAAAACAACACATGTCAGCAAGTAACAGTCCACAAACATTGTTCAGATTTGTAAGTTTACGAAACCCAAAACTAGTAGAAACAAAAAAAACGAATCGTATAGTGGTGTAAAGCCGCTATATTTTATTTTTCTTTTAACAAAAAAAATCGCATATGAAACCAGTAGCACTAAGATTGCCGAAAGGTAATTTGAAAAATAGGATGGTAGATCTTCTAGAAAGTTACAATCGAAAAAAGGAGGAAGAACAGCCCAATAGGAGTAATATAGATGTTAGTTCTTTTTTAACCCCCGCTTTATTAGGAACTAAAAAGTATATTCTGGTTTCTGGTTTGGATTATCATGATTTTTGGTCTTTTAACAAGTATGCAGAGAAATATAAAACAAATGTTGTATCTGGAAATAAAAATAAAGAAGACTTAGAATTTTGCATGTTTGATATTTTAGTTGGCACAATTACAAATATTGAAATTATAGGAAAAACTTTACCTAAAAAAACTGTAACAAAATTTGATACGGTTGATAAAAATAATTATAAAAATCATTACTTCGAATCCAATGGCAAAAAAATAATTTCAAAGATTGATGTATATAAACAAATTGAAAAGATTGGAAAAGATACCCCAAGTACACTAATGGAAGTAAATGTATTTTCCCATGCTTATTGGGATGGCCCTATTTTGGTGGATAGCTTGGTTGGAATGGATGATCATGATATGAGAATTAGTGATTTAACAGGAAATATGATAGATAGCAAAATATTCAAAAATGCATTTAATTCTAATGCAATCTTTAAAATATGGGGCTGTAGTTTCCCAAAGCTAACAAATGCTTTGTTTTCAAAATTAAGGAAAAATGCAAATTATAAAAATGATGGAATAATAGCAGATACTACTATTTTTCGCTACCCAAAAAATCATTTCCTCTTTCAAATTGGTAGTGAACCAGAAGAAGATTTAGTAGTTTATATTAACTCAGGCTTGCGAACTACATTTAAGGTTTCGGATTTAATTGATTTGACATTTTTACAAATAAAAAAGTTGGCTTGTTTTAACTATATTAATGTTTTTGCCGCCATTCTCGCCCAAAAATTTGATATCAAAGTTCAAGCAGCATTACCTGCAACTTATGCTGAAATAACTCCAAGTTTTAAAATATCTCCATCAACATATGAGAATGTAAGGTTTTATGAAAAACACTTAAATGTAAAAATTGGAGAATTTAAATATGGCATTTATGATAAAGATACTGTTGACAAGTTAACAAAGATTTATACTACCTAATATGAAAAAAATATTTTTTATACTTTTTGTGCTAATCACCCAATCTTCAAATGCGCAACAATTTTCAAATCACAATATTTTACTTAATATTAAATTTGATAGTGTTTTAATTGCTCAAGTTCAAACAAATAATAGAGAAACCTCCAGTATGAGTGATAGTATTGAGATTGATGAAGTTAAAATATTAAGAAAACGTTCATTAAAAAAAAATGAAATTAATTTTTTATACCAACAACTTAAACAGAAAAAATCATTTGTTAAAGGGTTTCCTTTACTTTATGAACACAATATAGAAATTGCATATTATAAAAATGGAGCTGTAATACAAAAATTAGAAGCTTCTAATTTAACAAAAAAAATTGTTTTAAAAAGAGAAGGCTGCAAAATAAAAACTGATAAAACTAAGTTTGAGTATAGCCCATGTCTTTTTTATGGAAAAATGTCTGTTTCGTTAGAAACAACTCTTAAAAAATTATTAAATCTATGAAAAATATTTTTTTTCTATTTGTAGTATTATTTATTCACGCTCGATGCAGGTATCATAAAA
>JAYTGY010000406.1:0-1604 GCA_043733065.1 Ferruginibacter sp. | reverse complement strand
CACACAAATTGGTCGTTTATTATTTGGTCGCTCAGTAAAACATTTTCTATGGCTATCATTGTTGCAAAAATACGAGTAAAAAAATTAGGCTAATAAATGCATCTTTTATTTTGAGTAATAAATTTTAATTTGTCGGTTAAATTATAAAAGTTGTCAGCCTGAGCTTGTCGAAGGCGGGTTTCGTATAAAGCAACGGGTTCGATCCCGCATTATGCGGGAACAATATTCTTTTTGTTTTCTTTCCTTCGGAGGATTTAGGGGGCAATTTTCCACTTAAAAGTTTCTATCAAATGATCTATATCTATTTGCAAAAAATCGACCACAGGCTTTACAGAATCTGCATTTGGCGATGCATAAAAATACAATGCACCTCTTAAAAAATTTGTAGTGGTATCAGTCATAAAAAATTGGCGTTGTGTGGCTGCATTACCACCAAGTTTAAACAATAAGCCCGATATATTATTGGCAGTCTTAAACAAACTATCTTTTTTGGATGTTGCTACATCTTCGTTTTTGCTGGTAAGGTTAAATGCATCGTTTATCATTTTATCGTATGCATTTATGCCAATGGAATCTTTGTATTTCCCGTCGGGCATTTTTATTTTGTACAATGCTTTACCACCAACTGCTTTATAACTCAAAAATATTTTTGCATTAAAATTTGCAAAGTCAATATTTCGCCAAAAATTATTTTCAGGGTTTGCATCAAAGTAGGTACTGTCTTTTACAATCTGTGCATATGTTGGGTATTCAAAGCTATACGGAAAGCCAGGTTCGTCAAACAATTGATATTTTTTTTCTGGGAAATTGATTTTAAAATAGCCCGTTTTTTTTGAAGTATATGCACTATTACAAGCAGCCAAAAAAAGTACAATAGAAGTAAAATACGAGAAATATTTTTTAAAAAAGAGCATAGTTATTTTTTGATACCGATTAAAAATTTATATTTTTTCTTTAATTAAAATTTTTACTTTATCTATCCTGTTTTTATTTATTTCTAGTGGTATAAAAGTAAAATCTCCACTTTCTAGTTCTTCATTTATTTGAGGAAATTCACCAGCAATTTCTAATACCAAGCCCGCTACAGAATCACTTTCACCTCTTATTTTATCAAATGTATCAGCAGCTAGTTTCATAGCTTTACAAGCATCATTTATCATCAACTTACCTTCAAAAACATACGTGTGTTCATCTATTTTTTTATTGATGCTTTCTTCATCATCAAATTCATCTTTTATTTCGCCAATAATTTCTTCCATTATGTCTTCTAATGTTACAATGCCCGATGTGCCACCAAACTCATCTACCACCACAGCAAAGTGAATACGTTTAGTACGAAACTCTTGCAATAAATCTTCTATCCATTTTTGTTCGTGCACAAAAAATGCTGGGCGTATATGTGTATGCCAATCGTAATCTGACGGCTCGTGTATGTGTGCAAGCAAATCTTTTGTATGCAACATGCCTACTATTTCATCCAAATTATTTTTATACACAGGCAAGCGTGAATAGTGTAATTCTTCTACCGAGTTTATTAAATCTTTTAATGAGCTGTTTTGCTCAATTCCATTTACATCTAACCTTGTGCGCATTATTTGTTTTAC
>JAYTGY010000405.1:0-4580 GCA_043733065.1 Ferruginibacter sp. | reverse complement strand
CCTGCATCTTCTGGCAAAGTTGTTTGTTGAAAATCGCACACTTCGTAAATAAGCATATCTTCTACACCTGCCATGCCTGCATTTATTTTAGACACATTTATGGCATCTTCACTAATATCCGATACAATTATTTTTAACGATGAATTTTCTTCCACTTGTGCTTGTATGGCTTCAAATTCTTTTTCGTACATGGTACTATCGTAACCTTGTAAATGCATAAAAGAATAATTGCTGCGGTATAAACCTGGCACTCTGTTAGTAGCCATCAGCGCAGCTTCTATGGCAATGGTGCCTGAGCCACACATTGGATTTACAAACGGCGTTTCCTTGTTCCAATTGGTAGCATAAAGTACACCAGCCGCCAACGACTCTAGCATTGGTGCTTTGCCAGGTATTTTTCTATAGCCGTGTTTCGATAAGGTTTCGCCAGATGTATCTATAAAAATTTCTGCGGCTTCCTCTTTCCAATATAAATGTATTACTACACCATTTAAAGTAGAACCAGAGTCGGGCCTTGCGCCAGTTTTTTCTCTAAACCTATCTGCAATAGCATCTTTTAATTTTACGTTTGCAAATAAATTATTGGTAATGGTTTCGTTGCTCACATTGCTGCTTATAGAAAAATATCCTTCGGCAGGAATAATATTTTCCCAAGCAATATCCAAAGCAATTTTATACACATCATCAGCATTTACAGCTCTAAATTCTTTTAACGAAAAAAGCACTTGGCTTGCACAACGAAGGTTAAGATTGAGTTTTATACAATCTTGCATGGTTCCCACAATTTCTACACCTGTTTTAAAAATTCGTACGGGTGTATAACCAAGCTTTTTTATTTCTTGCTCCAAGTAAATGGATAAACGATTACTGCAGGTAACAATAATGCGACTTTCTGTATTAAATATTTGCACAGCGCAAAAATACCAAACTTAATGGGAGTAAATTCTTTCCTTTAAAAATAATAAGTAATGTATTTGCATTTATTTCGGTTGTATCTTTATAAAAAGACATAAAATTTACCAGATGAAAACATTAATACTCACTTTATTTTTCTGCTGTGCTGTATTTTTTTCTAAAGCACAAGAAAAAAAATTGTATAACCCTCTGGCAAATGCCGAAACGGATATTACCGCTGCTATTTTAAAAGCAAAAAAGGAAAACAAATTTGTGCTTATACAAGCTGGCGGAAACTGGTGCAGTTGGTGCATAGAGTTTGCTCGTTTTGCAAAGGCAGATGCTAAAATAGATTCGGTAATAAAAGCATCGTTTATTTGGTATCATTTAAACAATAGCAAAGAAAACGAAAACAAAAAAATGTTTTCAAAATTGGCTTATCCGCAACGTTTTGGTTTTCCAGTATTTATTATTTTAAATGGAAAGGGCGAAAGAGTACATACTCAAAACAGCGAGTATTTAGAAGATGGAAAGAAAAGTTATGATCAACAAAAAGTGCAAAGTTTTTTAGAAATGTGGAGCCCAAGGGTACTAAAACCTGCCATGTGGGGCGATAAATAATTTTTTTAATGCTGAATAATTAGTTGGTTATTGCATTATAGTCAATAGATTAGTATGTAGTTAATTTTCTGCAAAGGCAAGAGGGATAATAATAGCAATTTTATTGCGTTTTAATTACAACTAAAATATTATGCAATGGGGAGAGATCTTCGAATGTTTGATAAGTTTACAAATAAGGTGCAGAACCCAATTTATATGTGGTTTTTTACATTAACTAAATTGCCAAGCGCATTTTTTAGTGGTGTAAGATTAAAATATATAGATGAGAATAAATGTTTGGTAACAGTGCCTTACAAATGGTTTTCTAAAAATCCATTTCGCAGTACATATTTTGCTTGCCTTGCTATGGCTGCAGAAATGAGTACTGGTGTATTGGCTATGGGACATTGCTATAAAAAAAATCCACAAGTAAGTATGCTTGTACGCAGAATGGAATCCAATTTTACCAAAAAAGCTACTGGTAAAGTAACCTTTACTTGCGATGATGGCGCACGAATAGAAAAAGCCATAAATGATGCAATTTTATCTGGCAAAGGCACTACTGTAAATGCCTATACGTATGGCAAAGATAAAGATGGAGAATCTGTAGCAGATTTTATTATTACATGGTCTTTTAAATCGAAAACTAGTTAGTTTTTGCTTACATTTAAAATGTAACATACTTATAATAGAAGTGTCAACTTTTTTAAAGTTGCTCAGTATTATATAATCTCTACTGAAAGGGAACAGCTCTTAAGCCAATTTTAAATACAACCCATTTTTGTTTGCATAACCCTACTTGTTTTTTATTCTGTAAATTGCGTTTCAATAAACTAAACGGCTGGTAACTTATCATTAAATTGTTTACTTATAATTTCAAAAATATCTTTGGGATTTTTAAGCATAATAGATAAGATAATGCTCGATTAGATTTGAACAAAAATATTTATGGCAAAAGAACTTCGTAAACAATTAGCATTAGAATATCATGCTAAAGGCAGACCAGGAAAAATAGAAGTGGTACCTACTAAGGAAGCAAAAACCCAGCGAGATTTATCGCTTGCATACTCGCCTGGCGTAGCAGAACCTTGCAAAGAAATTGCCGAAAACCCTGAAGATGTTTTTAAATATACTGCTAAAGGAAATTTAGTAGGTGTAATTACAAATGGCACTGCAGTATTAGGCTTGGGCAATATTGGTCCTTTAGCCAGCAAACCAGTAATGGAAGGCAAGGCTGTATTGTTTAAAATTTTTGCAGATATAGATGTGTTTGATATTGAAATAAACGAAACGGATCCTGTAAAATTTGTAGAAATTGTAAAAGCACTTGAGCCAACATTTGGTGGAATAAATTTAGAAGATATAAAAGCACCTGAATGTTTTTATATAGAACAAGAATTGAAGAAGCATTGCAAAATACCAGTGATGCATGATGACCAACATGGCACTGCTATCATATCATCTGCGGCATTAATAAATGCATTGGAATTACAAAAGAAAAAAATTGAGAAAGTACATTTCGTTGTAAACGGTGCTGGCGCTGCGGCTACGGCTTGTATGCGTTTGTATATTTCGCTTGGTGCAAAGCCCGAAAATTTTATTGTATTTGATAAAGAGGGAATATTGCATAATGGCAGAACAGATATTCCAGCATTGCAACAACCATTTACCAGAGATAAAAAATACAGCAGTTGGGATTTAGCAAAAGCAATGAAAGATGCTGATGTATTTTTAGGATTGAGTGTTGGCGATGTGGTAACAACAGATATGGTAAAATCAATGGCAAAAAATCCAATCGTTTTTGCAATGGCCAATCCGGTACCAGAAATTATGTACGACCTTGCAAAAAGTTGTAGAAAAGATTTGATAATGGCAACCGGTAGAAGCGATACACCCAACATGGTGAATAATGTATTGGGGTTTCCATATATTTTTAGAGGAGCGCTAGATGTAAGAGCAACCACTATAAACGAAGCCATGAAACTTGCAGCAGTAAAGGCTTTGGCAGAGTTGGCAAAAACACCAGTGCCCGATATTGTAAACCTTGCTTACAACGAAAAAGCACTTTCTTTTGGCGAAGATTATATTATTCCAAAACCTCTAGATCCTCGCTTGCTTGCAGCAGTAGCACCAGCAGTTGCAAAAGCTGCCATAGAAAGTGGGGTTGCAAAAAGAATAATTACAGATTGGGATGCATACGAAATAGAAATGAACAGCAGGCTAGGTTTGGATAATCAATTGAGCCGTGCTATTGGAAACAAAGCAAGACAAAATCCAAAACGAGTAGTATTTGCAGATGCAGAAAATTCTAAAGTATTAAAAGCTGCACAGTTGGTGTTGGAAGAAAAAATTGGTTTCCCAATATTACTTGGTAATGAAAAAAGAATTAGACAAATTGCCGAAGATAATGCGGTGGATTTAGAAGGTATGCCCATCATAAACCCGCAGGATGATGATACAGATGAAATGCGTAAATCTTTTGGCGCAATATTTTTTGAAAAAAGGCAACGCAAAGGTGTAAACCATTACGAAGCTTACAAAGCCATGAAAGATAGAAACCACTTTGGTTGTATGATGGTGGAAACAGGTGTGGCTGACTGCATGATTAGCGGATTAAGCAGAAATTATCCAGATACGATTCGGCCAGCATTACAAATTATAGGCACAGACCCAAGTGTGAAAAAAATTGCGGGCATGTATTTGTTGTTTACAAAACGTGGGCCATTATTTTTAGCAGATACTACAGTAAATTTTAATCCAACTGCAGAAGAGCTTGCAGAAATAACATTGATGGTGGCAAAAGAAGTAAGACAATTTAATCTTGTTCCAAAAATTGCTATGCTTTCTTATTCTAATTTTGGAAGTAGTGATTCGCCCGAAGCCAGGCTTGTACAAAAAGCCCACGATATTGTAAAAGCTGCAGAACCAAATTTAATTTGTGATGGAGAAATGCAAGGCATTTTAGCTTTCAATAAAGATATTTTAAAAGAGAATTATCCTTTTTCTGAATTAGTAAAGGGAGAAGTAAATACATTAATTTTTCCAAACCTTGCCGCTGGTAATATTGCATATAATTTATTGCAAGA
>JAYTGY010000404.1:0-2204 GCA_043733065.1 Ferruginibacter sp. | reverse complement strand
GCTGCAAATGTAACAAATAAGCTTTTCCCGTTTATATTTGCAGCATATAAGATTTTAAAAAAGATGTTACAGATAAATTACATAAGGCAAAATGCCGCATTAGTAAAAGAAAGATTGGCTATAAAAAACTTTGGTCAAATTAATTTGGTGGATGAATTAATTGCAACTGATGAGGAAATTCGTAAAC
Organism: Ferruginibacter sp.; assembly: GCA_043733065.1. Taxonomy (GTDB): domain Bacteria; phylum Bacteroidota; class Bacteroidia; order Chitinophagales; family Chitinophagaceae; genus Ferruginibacter. The sequence continues at coordinate 2,017 of JAYTGY010000404.1, read as the reverse complement.
AAAAAGTAAGTACAGAAGCACTTCAAGCAGCTGTAAATACTGCATCTAAAGAAATAGGTGCATTGATGGCAAAGGGAGAAACCGATGCTGCCAATGCAAAACGTGCAGAGGTAAACAATTGGAAAGAAGAATTGAATACAGGTAAAGCTACTTTGCAAACATTGGAAGGAGATTTTACCAATAAAATTTTATTATTACCTAATCTCCCGCATACGAGCGTACCCGCAGGAAAAGTAGCAGAAGATAATTTAACCATACTTAAAGGCGGAACAATACCAACATTACCAGACAATGCAAAACCTCATTGGGAAATTATAAAAGATTATGATTTAGTAAATTTTGAAATTGGTGCAAAACTTACTGGCAGTGGTTTTCCGTTGTACAAAGGCAAGGGTGCAAAATTGCAAAGAGCACTTATACAATATTTTTTAGATTATAATACCGCAGCTGGTTACACAGAATATTTACCACCATTGTTGGTAAATGAACAGTCTGCTTATGGTACTGGAAGTTTACCAGATAAAGAGGGACAGATGTACCATGTAACAGAAGATAATTTATACTTAATTCCAACTGCAGAAGTTCCAGTAACAAATATTTATAGTGGCGAAATTGTAAAAGATGCAGAGCTGCCAGTAAAGATGACGGCTTATACACCTTGCTTTAGAAGAGAAGCGGGTAGCTTTGGTAGCGATGTGCGTGGGCTGAATCGTGTACACCAATTTGACAAAGTAGAAATCATACAATTGGTGCAACCAGAAAAAAGTTATGAAGTATTTGAAGAAATGATAAACCATGTAGAGCGATTATTGCAGTTTTTAGAATTGCCTTATCGAATTTTAAAATTGTGCGGTGGCGATATGAGTTTTGCATCTGCACTTACATATGATTTTGAAGTATATTCTGCTGCGCAAAAAAAATGGTTAGAAGTAAGTAGCGTGAGCAATTTTGAAACTTTTCAAACCCATCGTATGAAAATACGGTATAAAGATGAAGAAGGAAAAACACAATTACTTCACTCACTCAATGGCTCAAGCCTTGCACTACCAAGGATTGTAGCGGCTTTGTTAGAAAATAATCAACAAGAAGATGGGATACATTTACCAAAAGTGTTGCATCAGTATTTTGGGGCGGCAAAGATTGAAAATATCTAAGTAATTAAAGTTTTTTATTGAGATTTGAAAATTGAGCATTGATTATTGAACATTTTTTAGATTAAGGTTTACAAATGTTCAATGCTCAATTTTCAATCCTCAATTTTCAAGTTATGAACTTCATGCTAAATTTACAGTTTGTTCTCATGGCACTGGATCGTACCCATGCCCACCCCAAGGATTACAACTTATCACTCTTTTTGCAGTAAGCCAAAAGCCTTTAAACGGGCCATGTTTTTTAAATGCTTCTAAGCCATATTGCGAACAGGTAGGCGTGTAGCGGCATTTGGACCTGCCAAGCCATGGTGAAATAACCCATTGGTATATTTTAATGAGTGCAATAAATGGAAAACTCAATATGCTATTCAACAACTTCATCTATTAATTTTATTATTCTTTTTAAAACAGTACCGGTTTTTTCAAAAACAACTTCGTATGTGGGTACTTCTTTGCCAGTGTAAATAAAAAATAAATGAATGCCTTTATTTTTCGTTTGCACTACTTCTTGTAAATTATTTTTTTGTAAACGATACGTTTCTCTTATCAATCTTTTTATTCTGTTACGATCTGTAGCTTTTTTAAAATTTTTACTGCTTGCTGTAAAACCTGCTTTTAAGGCTACATCATTATCTACCAATTGCCAGCAAATTCTAAAAGGAAAATTAGAAAAACTTTTCCCTTTACTAAAAAGCAAATCAATAGCCTTACGACTTTTTAGTCGATCATCTTTTTTTAAAAAATATCGTTGGGTTGTTTGCAATTGTTTTTTATCTAAGCAAAAATAAGTAATACAGCTTTGTGAAAATATATTTTATGTTCTTTATGCAATTTTAAAATTTACTGCATCTAGTTAAAAAAACTAA
>JAYTGY010000403.1:0-3941 GCA_043733065.1 Ferruginibacter sp. | reverse complement strand
ATGGGCTACTTTTTGTAGCCCATTTTTTATAACTAAAAATTGTAATCCATTATACCAATTACTTGACAATGATTATATGAAACTTTGTATTTTCATTATGCTTTAGAAAATATTAGCTTACCAATTTTAACTACTTTTGCATTTTTCAAAATAAAACTTATGAGAAAACCTTTTATCATATTTGCAATCATTGCGCCCATTGTATTTGGGTTATTAGGATTTTACTATAGCCAATTTTTTTGGTGGGTATTTGGTGCTACAGTATTATTAGTTATTGTTGGTTTAATGGATATGATACAAACCAAACATACCATTATGCGCAACTATCCAATACTTGGGCGTGCTCGTTATTGGATGGAAGATCTTCGTCCAAAATTGTATCAATATTTTGTAGAAAGTGATATTGACGGCAGACCAATAAACAGAATTGATAGAAGCACCATTTACCAACGTGCAAAAAAAGAAACGGATACGATGCCTTTTGGTACACAGCTAGATGTGTATGCAGAAGGATATGAATGGATGTGCCACAGTATTGCACCAAAAGATTTTCATAAACTAAATGCACAACCAAGGGTACAGTTTGGTGGCAAAGATTGTTTGCAAAAATATGATGGCAGTATTTTTAATGTAAGTGCCATGAGTTTTGGCTCGCTTAGTAGCAATGCAGTAGAAGCTTTGAATGGTGGCGCAAAAATTGGTGGTTTTGCACACAACACTGGCGAAGGTGGTTTGAGTCCATATCATTTAAAACAAGGTGGCGATATTATTTGGCAAATAGGCACAGGTTATTTTAGTGCAAGAGATAAGGAAGGTAATTTTAATGTGGAGGCTTATACAAAAAATGCTATGCGCCCCGAAGTGAAAATGATAGAATTAAAATTGAGTCAAGGTGCAAAGCCAGGGCATGGTGGAATATTACCAGCTAAAAAAAATACGCCAGAAGTAGCAGCCATTCGTTTGGTAGAACCAGGCACTACTGTTTATTCACCACCATACCACAGTGCATTTAGTACACCAAAAGAATTGTTACAATTTATAAAAGTATTAAGAGATAATAGTGGAGGAAAGCCCGTAGGTTTCAAATTGTGTATTGGGCAAAAAAGTGAATTTATTGGTATTTGCAAAGCCATGATGGAGCTTAGTATTTATCCCGATTTTATAACAGTAGATGGCGGCGAAGGTGGCACTGGTGCTGCACCGCAAGAGTTTAGTAATTATGTAGGTGCGCCATTAATGGATGGGTTAGCATTTGTACATAATATGCTTTGTGGCTTTGGTGTAAGAGATCAAATAAAAATTATTGCAAGCGGAAAAATGATAAGCGGTTTCCATTTGGTAAGAGCCATGGCACTAGGCGCAGATGCATGTAACAGTGCACGTGCTATGATGATGGCCATTGGTTGCATACAAGCGCTTGTGTGTAATACAAACAAATGCCCAACGGGTGTTGCTACGCAAGATGCAAGTCTTTCGGATGGATTAGTAGTAGCAGATAAAAAACAACGAGTAGCCAATTATCATGGAGAAACGTTGAAGAATTTTGTAGAGCTATGTGGTGCTGCAGGTATAGACGATTACAAACAACTAACTCGTAGCCATATTTATCGAAGGGTATTTATGAACGAAGTAAAAACATTTGAAGAAATATTTCCATCGCTGGAAAGTGGCTGTATGAATATTGGCAATATTCCTGAAAAGTATAAACAAGATTTTGCAAAAGCAAATAGCGAAAAGTGGTCATAATAAATAAAATCTAATGAGAAATTTCTTTCTGTATATTTTAATGTTTGTATTTAGTTTCACAAGTTTTGCTCAAGAATCGTCTGTGCGTTTTAAAGTAACAGATAAAGAAACGAGAGCGCCATTGCAAAATGTATCTGTAGAAACAAATGGAGTAGTGATTGGTAAAACAAATGAAGAAGGAAATATCATTCGCATGATCAGTATAGAGAATGATTTTATTTTTAGCATGGTTGGTTACGAAACACAAACAATAAATGCAAAAAATAAAATAGGTTGGATAACTATTGAAATGCAAAAAGTTGATAGCAAGTTAGAGGAAGTAACGGTAGTATCTTCTACAAGAAATAACCAACGCATAGAAAACTCTCCGCTAAAAGTAGAAGTACTTGGCAGAGAAGAAATGGATGAAGAGAGTACCATAAAACCAGCAAACATAGCAAGCATTATTGGCGATGTAAGTGGTGTACAAATACAACAAACCTCTGCTACAAATGGCAATAGCAACGTGCGCATACAAGGGCTGAGTGGGCAATACACACAAATTCTAAAAGATGGCATGCCACTATTTGAAGGGTTTAGTGGTGGGCTAGGTGCGCTTAGCATTCCACCGTTAGATTTAAAACAAGTAGAGCTAATTAAAGGCTCTGCATCTACATTGTATGGTGGTGGCGCTATTGGTGGATTGATAAATATCATTAGCCGCAAACCAGCTGCAAAACAAGATGCCGTAGTTTTAATAAATGCTAGCACATTAAACGAAAAAAATATAAATACTTACTTAGCAAAAAAATACAAAAAGATTGGTTATACTTTTTTTGGGGGTTATACAAATCAAGCGGCAGTAGATGTAAATGAAGATGGCTTTAGTGATGTAGCTAAAAATTCATCTATAAATATTCACCCACGTTTATTTTTTTATCCAACAAAAAATACAACCATTGCTATAGGAAACAATACATCGTTTGAAAATGGCATTGGTGGTGATATTCATTACATACACAATGAAATTTTAATAGGAGGAATACAATTTTTTGAGAAAAATAATTTGGTAAGAACTACAACAGATGCAGTGCTTACTTCTAACCTAGCACACAATAATAAATTAGAAATAAAAACGAGCTATAGTAGTTTTAATAGAGAAATTTTAACAAACGTTCACCAATTTAAAGGGCAACAAAATAATTTCTTTAGCGAAGCATCTATTTTAATTCCTTATAAAAAAAATAACATAGTTGCTGGTATTAATTTTATTAGCGAACAATTTGTGAAGAAGCCATCGCAATATATTCCCATAAATAATTTTAGCAATAGTACGTTTGGTATGTTTGTACAAAATACCATTAAGCTAAATGAAAATACGGTTTTTGAAGCAGGAGTACGAGATGATATTACCAAAAATTATGGCAATGCTTTTTTACCAAGGGTAGCATTTATACATCATATAAACAAACATTGGGGTACAAGGGCAGGCATTGGTTTTGGTTATAAAATACCCAATGCTTTTAATAGCCAAATATCAGATGTGCCAGTACAATTAATATTGCCGATAAGTAAGAATATAACAGCAGAAAAATCTATTGGTTACAATGCCGAAATTAATTATAAATATACATGGGATAAGAATGAAATATTTGTAAACCACGCATTTTTTCTAACCAATATTACTAACCCAATTATAAGTGCCGAAAATAGTTTTAACGAAATATACTTTTTAAATGCCTCCAAAAGCATTACCACCAAAGGGTTTGATACATACATACAATTAAAATTAGATGAGTTGGAATTGTATGCAGGCGTAACTTATACGATTGCTAATAGAAATTATTTAACAGTAAATAGTTTTGTACCATACACCCCACAAACAAGAGCTGCATTAACAGCTATGCAAGAAATAGATGGTGGGTGGAGAGCTGGTATTGAAGCGTCTTACAATGGTTTTCAATATAGAGATGATGGTACAAAAACACCAAGCTATTTATTTATGGCAGGCTTGGTAGAAAAGAAATTTGCTAAACATTTTACGGCAGTTTTAAACTGCGAAAATATTTTAGATTATCGCCAAAGTAAAAAAGAAACACTATACACAGGAAGTATTGCTGCTCCAGAATTTAAAACACTTTGGGCGCCAATAGATGGCAGGGTTTTTAATTTGGCGGTGAAGTGGACTTTGTGAAAAATGTAAAATATTTTTCGAA